>CAXTPH010000053.1:0-11919 GCA_964245955.1 uncultured Sphingomonadaceae bacterium
ATCGTCGCCGCCGTTTTCGCATGGCGTGTTTCCGGGCTGGCCGCGGCAGCGGTCGTGGCGGTTATCGCCGCAGCGGTCGTTGTGCTCGTCGCGGTACAGCGGGCGCGTCGGCTCGATCGCTTCTGGCTCGTGCGCCAGCTCGATGCGGCGCGCCCCGATCTCGACGACAGTGCCGATCTGCTCTTCGCCGACATCGCCGCGCTGACCCCGCTTGCGCGGCTCCAGCGCGACCGCGTCGAACGTCGGATCACCGCCGCCCTGCCCGACCTCCGCCCGGCATGGTCGCCGCGCCCGATCGCGCTGACGTGGCTCGCGGCACTGGTTGCGGTCGTGGGGATCGTCATCGTCCCGGGACCGGGCCGGCGGTTGGCGGGCGGCCTCGCCCCGAGCAGCGAGGGGGTGCCTGCCGCGCCCGGCATGCCGCGCCTTGTCGGCCAACGATTGCGGATCGTCCCGCCCGCCTACACCGGCCTGCCGGCGCGCGACGCATCGAGCCTCGACGTCCGCGCGCCGCAGGGCTCGCGGCTCGACTGGACATTGTCGTTCGCACCGCAGCCCGCCGCGGCCGACCTCGTCCTCGCCGACGGCGGCGCGACCGCGCTGGCGCGCGACGGCGCGGTCTGGACCGCGCGGCGCACCCTCGACCGTTCATTGCTCTACCGCGTCGTCCCGCGGGCACGTGGAGCGGCGCTGCCGCGGCTCCACCGGCTTGACGCGATCGTCGACGCGCCGCCGGTCGTCAAGGTGATCGCACCCGACCGCAGCCTGAGCCTCGTCGTGCCGGGCCAACGACGCTGGCCGCTGACCTTCGAGGCAATCGACGATTATGGCGTCGCCGCGACCGCGCAGCTCCACTTGACGATCGCCGAGGGCGAAGGCGAGAGCGTCAAGTTCCGCGAGACGGTGATCACCGTCCACGGCAGCGGCCCTGCGACCGCCCGGCGCTTCACCGTCGCGGTCGACCTTGCCGCGCTCAAGTTCGCCGCCGGCAGCGACCTCGTCGCGCAGCTCGCCGTCACCGACAATCGGGCCCCGGGGCCGCAGGCGGCGCGGAGCCCGAGCCTGATCCTGCGCTGGCCGGCGAGCGAAGGCGAAGCGATGGGGACGGAGGGCGTCGTCACCCGCGCGCTGCCCGCCTATTTCCGCAGCGAGCGCCAGATCATCATCGACGCCGAAGCCCTGATCAAACGGCGGCCGCGCCCCGCCCCCGCCGACTTTCTGGCACGGTCGGACACAATCGGCGCCGACCAGCGGCTGCTGCGGATGCGCTACGGCAAGTTCATCGGCGAGGAGCAGGAGGGCAAAACCCCGCCGCCGCCGACTGCCGACGCGACGACCGCCCCGGCGACAGTCACGGGCGATGGCAAGGTCGACGCGCCGCGCTTCGGGAGCGAAGGCGACTCGCTCGAGAGCTACGGCCATGTCCACGACGAGTCCGAGGCGGCGACCCTGCTCGATCCAGAAACGCGGACGACGCTGAAGGGGGCGCTCGACGCGATGTGGCAGGCCGAGCTCAACCTGCGGCAGGGCGCGCCGGCGGCGGCGCTGCCCTTCGCCTATGTCGCGCTCAAGCTGATCAAGCAGGTGCAGCAGGCGACCCGGCTGTTGGCCGTCATGGTCGCGCCCGAGCTGCCGGCGATGGACGAGGCGCGGCGGCTGACGGGCAAGCGCGACGGTCGCGCCCTGCGCCCGCTGCCGCCGGTCCAGGGAACCGCTTCCGATCCGGTTCCGGCGGCGATCTGGCAGGCCCTTGCCGCGCCGGGCGGCGTCGATCCGGCGCGGCTGACGGCACTCGAAAACTGGCTGCGGACCGGCCCGCCCGGCGTCGACGACCGGCTGGCCTTCGCCGCGGCAATCGACGCGGTTCGCCGCGAACCCGGCTGCGCCGTTTGCCGCGAGGCATTGCGCGGCCTGTTGTGGCGCGCCCAGCCCCGGCCCGCCGGCGGCATCCCGCCGCGCGAAACCGGCGACGCCGCCGGTCGCCGCTATCTCGACGCGCTCGGTCGCACGCCGTGACCGGTGCGGTAACCGGCTTGCTGATGTTGGCGACGCTGATTGCGGCCGTGCGACTAGTTGTGCGGTGGCGCCAGGCACCGGCGGCGGGGCGCGTCGCGCCGTGGCGCATGGCGGTCCTGCTGGTGGCGCAACCGGTCTGTGCCGGGCTCCTCTACCTTGCGCTTGTGCCAGCGGCGACGCGGTCGGGTGGAACGCTTATCGTATTGACGCACAACGGTAATTTGATCGGCGGTGGTCACGTTGTCGCCCTGCCCGAAGCCGCCGCTGCCCCGGGGGCCGAGCGCGTTCCCGACCTCGCCACCGCGCTCCGCCGCTACGCTCCCATCCGCCTCAAGGTCATCGGCGACGGCCTCGAACCCCGCGATCTCGCGGCAGCCACCGATATCCCCATCGACTTCACCCCCCCGCCCGCGCCAACCGGCTTGATTCGTGTCGATTTTCCCGGCCCAGTCGCCCCGGGCGCGACCTTCGCTGTCGGCGGACGCGTTGGCGGGATCGCCGGGGCAGGCGTCGATCTGGTCGATCCGGCCGGCCAACGCGTTGACTTTGTTGTACCCAACGCCGCCGGTGATTTCGTGGTGTCGGGCACAGCGCGTACCCCTGGCCCATCCCGCTTCACGCTGCGCGTTCGTGCCGGATCGCGCTTGGCCGAAGAAGCCATTGTGCCCGTCTCGACCGTCGCCGTGCCACCAGCGCGCCTGCTTTTGCTCGCAGGTGCCCCGTCACCCGAGATCAAATATCTCCGCCGCTGGGCGACCGAGGCCGGGCTCATTGTCCACAGCCAGATCGCGACCGGCGACGGCCTCGCCCTTGGCGACGCGCCGGTAGCGATAACGGCGACGACGCTGCAGAAATTCGATGTCGCGGTCGTCGATCAGCGGAGCTGGACGGGGTTATCCGTCGGGGATCGCAGCATATTCATAGCAGCGGTGAGGAATGGCCTCGGCCTGCTCGTACGCATCGACGGGCCATTGTCGGCGCCCGCGCGGCAAGATCTAGGAGCGCTTGGCTTCTCGACATCGGGTGGCGATGGCACCGCCCCCGTCGCCCTCCGTGCGCCTGTCGACGAGTCGGCGCGCCTTGCCCGCGATGGCCCGGGCACCCCCGACGATCCCGGGGGACTCAATCGCAATACGACCGCCCCGCCGCTGACACGCTGGCGGGTCGGAATTACGGCCACCACGGCAAGCCCGCTGATCACCGATTTAAACGGTGCCGCACTTGCAACGTGGCGTCCCGAGGGAGCGGGGCGCATCGCCCTGTGGCCGCTCGACGAAAGTTTTCGGCTCGTGCTTAACGGACACGCAGCAGACTATGATCAGCTCTGGCGAACGGCGTTTGCCACGCTCGGCCGCGGGCGGGGTGAAAAGCATGTCACTGTCGAACAACCAGCATCGGTCGGACGGCGACTTGCGATTTGCGGGCTTGCAGGGTCCGCGACCGTTACCGCGCCCGACGGCGGTGTCACTACGCTGATCGTAGATCCTCTTGCCAGATGTGCCGCCTATTGGCCGCGGATTTCGGGGTGGCATGAAGTACGGCAAGCCGGACAATCTGTGACTTTGTTTGCGGCGGGTGCTGCTGAAACGCTGCCAAATGTTCGCGCTGCAGCGAACCGGGCAGCGACGCTCCAGCTAGCATCGATACCCTCCATTCCGAGTTCGGCAGCTCCGCTCGAACGCGTTCGTGGGACATGGTTTTGGCTAGCGCTTTGGCTCGCCGTGGCGATCGCGCTGTGGTGGTTCGAACGATCGAGGTTCGGTGTCAGGGTGCGGTGAAGCCCCGTGGCGGAGAGGGTGGGATTCGAACCCACGGTGAGCTTGCACCCACAACGGTTTTCGAGACCGTCCCGATCGACCACTCTGGCACCTCTCCGCGAGGGGCATCGAGGGTCTCAAGACCCGGCCGAACGCGGGCGTATAGACGAGGGGGTGACGCTTTGCCAATGCCCTTCACGAAACCCGCTCCCAACCTATATGTTATCGGTGAGTAACTGGGCGTCTTGCCTGTAGAGGTCATGTGATGACACCGATCGATATCACCCCGCCGGTCAATCCGGGTCCCGCCACCGCCAGCTTCGGCATCGGCGAGGTCGTGCGCCACCGGCTGTTCCCGTTTCGCGGCGTCATCTTCGACGTCGATCCCGAATTCGCCAACTCCGAGGAGTGGTGGGAGGCGATCCCGGAGAATGTGCGTCCGCGAAAAGATCAGCCTTATTATCATCTTCTCGCCGAAAACGAGGAGAGCGCGTACGTGGCCTACGTCAGCCAGCAGAACCTGATCCACGACGACCTGCCCGAACCCGTCGGGCACCCGGCGGTGGCGCAGATGTTCGCGTCGTTCGAGGGCGGCCGCTATATCCTGCGTCCCGAGGTGCGGAACTAAAGTGCCGGTATGGATAGAAAGGGCCGCCGCACCGGTGCCCGCACGACGTCGATCGTAGCGACAACGGCCCGGTTCAACGCATCGAACGGCGGATTGGCGCGCCGACGCGGCATCGCCGGCGATTGCGGCTCAGCCGCTTTCGCCCCATCTTGGGCGTCATGAGAGACTCCGCCGCCGTCACCGACGCCAACCCCGATATCAAGACGCTGCGGCGCTTCCTGCCGTATCTGTGGCCCGCCGACAGCACCGGGCTGCGGCGGCGCGTCGTCGCGTCGCTGCTGCTCGTCGTCGCCGGCAAGGCGGTTGGCTACGTCATGCCCTATTCGCTCAAGGGCGCGATCGACCGGATGAGCCACGGCCCGTACGCCGCCGTCGGGCTGGCGATCGCGCTCGTCGCGGCCTACGCCGTCGCGCGCTTCGCCGGGGTGCTGTTCGACAATGTCCGCAACGCGATCTTCGAACGCGTCGGCCAGACCGCGGCACGCCACCTGAGCCAGGACGTCTTCGTCCATATTCACCGCCTGTCGCTGCGCTACCATCTCGAACGGCGGACCGGCGCGCTGACCCGCATCGTCGAGCGCGGGACCAAGAGCATCGACACGATGCTCTATTTCATCCTGTTCAACATCGTGCCGACGATCGTCGAGCTGATCGTGACGACGACGATCTTCTGGCTGAGCTTCGGCTGGGGGCTGGCGACGGCGACGATCGTGATGGCGACGATCTATATCGTCTTCACCCAGCGCGTGACGAGCTGGCGCAACGCGCTTCGTCGCGAGATGGTCGAGACCGACAACCGCGCCACTGCCCGCGCAGTCGATGCGCTGCTCAACTACGAAACCGTCAAATATTTCAACGCCGAGGCGCACGAGGCACGCAGTTATGGCGCGGCGATGTCGAAGTGGACCGAGGCGGCGATCAAGAACCAGAATTCGCTGTCGTGGCTCAACGTCGGCCAGTCGCTGATCACCAACGCGCTGATGGGCGGCGCGCTCGCCTATTGCGTCTGGGGGTGGAGCCGCGGGCGCTTCAGCGTCGGCGATGTCTTCCTCATCCAGACCCTGCTCGCGCAGCTGTTCCGCCCGCTCGACATGCTCGGCATGGTCTATCGCGAGATCAAGCAGGGCCTGATTGACATGGAGGCGATGTTCAAGCTGATCGACACCCAGACCGAGATCGCCGACGCGCCCGGCGCGCAGCCGCTGGTCGTCAAAGGCGGCCACGTCGCCTTCGACCACGTCGACTTCGCCTACGAAAGCCGCCGCGCGATCCTCCACGACGTGTCGTTCGACATTCCGCCCGGGCACAAGGTCGCGGTCGTCGGCCATTCGGGCGCCGGCAAGTCGACGCTCAGCCGCATCCTCTATCGCTTCTACGACATCCAGTCGGGCGCCGTGACGATCGACGGGCAGGACATAAGGCAGGTGACACAGGACAGCCTGCGCCGCGCGATCGGCATCGTCCCGCAGGACACCGTGCTGTTCAACGACACCATCGGGTACAACATCGGCTATGGCCGCCCCGACGCCACCCAGGCGCAGATCGAGGCGGCGGCGCGCGAGGCGGCGATCCACGACTTCATCATGACGCTGCCCGACGGCTACAAATCGACCGTCGGCGAGCGCGGCCTCAAGCTGTCGGGGGGCGAGAAACAGCGCGTCGCGATCGCGCGGACGATCCTCAAGGACCCGGCGATCCTGATCCTTGACGAGGCGACGAGCGCGCTCGATTCGGGCACCGAGGCCGAAATCCAGGATTCGCTGCGCGCGGTCGGCCGCGGGCGGACGACTCTCGTCATCGCCCACCGCCTGTCGACAATCGTCGATTCGGACGAGATCCTCGTCATGGCCGGTGGCCGCATCGTCGAGCGCGGTACGCACGCCGCATTGCTGGCGCAGGATGCAGTGTACGCCGGCATGTGGGAGCTGCAGCAGGCCGAGGACGAGGATGCCGGGCAGCTGCAGGCAGCCGAATAGCGCCAACCGCCGCGCACCGTCGCAACGCTTCCACCGAATGAACGCGCCCGGCGCGACCCGTCGGCGTCGACAGGTTGCCGCTGCCCAACGTGCGTGCAACCCCTGACACCTGACGGTCGTTGAGCGCAGCGATGGTCCGACGGGGGCCGACGTCGATGATCGAAGCGCGTCTGGCGCGCGTTCCGCCGAGCGGGTTGATGGAAGGACCGATGCATGCCCGATGAGCCACGTCCCGACGCCGCCGAGTTCAAGGCGGAGACCCTGCCGTATCCCGCCCGCCAATCGGACATGGCGCGGCAGCCCGACAGCGATCTGTCGAACTACCGCGCCGCCGGTAAGCTCGACGGCAAGATCGCGCTGATCACCGGCGGCGATTCGGGCATCGGCCGTGCAGTCGCGATCGCTTTCGCCATGGAGGGGGCGAAGGTCGCCATCCTGTACAACGAGAACGACGACGATGCCGCCGAGACCAGCCGGCTGGTCGAGGCCAAGGGCGGCGAATGCCTTGTCCTCAAGCACGACGTCCGCCAGTCGGCGGAATGCCGCGCCGCCGTCGCCGCGACGGTCGCGCGCTTCGGTGGCCTCAACATCCTCGTCAACAACGCCGCTTTCCAAAAGGCTGAAGCAAAGTTCGAGGATTTTTCCGAGGCGGATTGGCGCCGCGCCTTCGAGACCAACATCTACGGCTATTTCTTCATGGCGCAGGCGGCGGTGCCGCACCTCGGCAAGAACGATGCGATCGTCAACACCGGCAGCATCGTCGGCATGACCGGTCTGGCGATCCTGCTGCCGTACACGGTGACCAAAGGGGCGATCCACGCCTTCACCAAAAGTCTCGCGCTCAGCCTTGGTGATCGTGGCATCAGGGTGAACTGCGTCGTACCCGGCCCGGTGTGGACGCCGAACATTCCCGGCACGATGCCGGCGGACGAGGTCGAGAATTTCGGCCATGAGGTGGCACTCGGTCGCCCCGGTCAGCCGGAGGAGCTCGCCCCCGCCTATGTCCTGCTGGCATCGAGCGACGGCAGCTTCATGACCGGCGCGCTGGTCGAGGTCACCGGCGGCCGGCTCGCCGCCGCGTGAGCGCCGACATGCGCGATCATCGCTGGCCCGACGGGACGGTCCGCGCGGTGCTCGGCACCGACCTCGTCACCCCGGCGACGCGAGCCGCATTGACGGCGCGGCTGGCACCCTCTGCCCCCTTCGCGCCCGTGCTCGACGTGGCAACGATCGCCGTCCTCGAAGCCGTCTGCGCCCGGCTGGTGCCGCAGCCCGACCGCGCCGTGCCGGTCGACATCGCCGGCGATCTCCATCGCAAGCTCGCCGCCGGCGCGGGCAACGGCTGGCGGTTCGACGCCTTGCCCGATGATGTCACGGCGATGGCGACCGGCCTTGCCGCGATCGACGCCAGAGCCGCCGCGATGTTCGGGCGGCGCTTCGCGGCGCTCGGGGCAGCCGATGCCGATGCGGTCCTTGCGGCGGTCCAGGCGGGCACGGCCCCGGGCTGGACGGGGCCCGAGCCGAAGCAATTCTTCGAGGAGCTGCTCGCCGGGGTTGCCGAGAGCTATTATTCGCACCCGCTCGCGCAGGAGGAGATCGGCTATCTCGGCATGGCCGATGCCGATGGCTGGGCCGATGTCGGCTTCGGCGCGCGAGCGCCGCACGAGCCGGTCGAAGCATGAGCGTTCACCGACCTGCCGACGAGGTCGACGCTATCGTCATCGGCACCGGTGCCGGCGGCGCCCCGGTCCTCGCGCGCCTCGCGCAGGCGGGACTGGCGGTGGTCGGGCTCGAGGCCGGTCGCGACTGGTC
Organism: uncultured Sphingomonadaceae bacterium; assembly: GCA_964245955.1. Classification (GTDB taxonomy): domain Bacteria; phylum Pseudomonadota; class Alphaproteobacteria; order Sphingomonadales; family Sphingomonadaceae; genus Polymorphobacter_B. Next base: position 8,190 of record CAXTPH010000053.1, read on the forward strand.
GCCCGGCACCGACTTCGCCACCGACGAGGCGGCGCAGGCCGGACTGTTCTGGACCGACGAGCGCCTGAGCGCAGGCGAGAACCCACTCGCCTTCGGCCATAATAATTCGGGGATCGGCGTCGGCGGCTCGACGCTCCATTATACCGCCTACACCCCGCGCGCGCACCCCGACGACTTCACCCTGAATCGCGATTTCGGCGTCGGTGTCGACTGGCCGATCGGGCACGCCGACCTCGAACCCTATTACGACGAGCTCGAGGGCTTTCTCGGCGTCGCCGGGGTTTCGCCGTACCCGTGGGGGCCGCCGCGGCGCCGGGGCTATGATTTCGGCCCGCTGCCGCTCAATGGCGCGGCGCTGCTGATGGCGCGCGGCTGCGCCGACCTCGGCATCCGGACCGCCCCGGCGGCGAACGCGGCGTTGTCGGCACCGCGCTATCAGGAGGGCTTCGGCTGGCGGCCGGCGTGCAGCAACCGCGGCTTCTGCCAGGCCGGCTGCTCGACGGGAGCGAAGGCGAGCATGGACGTCACCTTCGTTCCGCGCGCGCGCGCGCACGGTGCCGAGGTCCGGCCCGGCTGCTTCGTCACCGGCTTCGAGCGCGCCGCCGACGGCCGCATCACCGCCGTCGTCTACCGCCAGGACGGCGTCGACGTCCGCCAGCGGACCCGCGCCGTCTTCCTGTGCGCCGGTGCGATCGAGACGCCGCGGCTGCTGCTGCTGACCGGACTCGCCAATTCGAGCGGGCAGGTCGGGCGCAACCTGATGGCGCACACCGGACGCCAGATCTGGGGCAGTTTCGACGAGGAAATCCGCCCGTACAAGGGCATCCCCGGCGGGCTGATTTCGGAGGACACACATCGGCCGCGCGATGCCGATTTCGCCGGTGGCTATCTGCTCCAGTCGATCGGCGTCATGCCCGTCACCTACGCGACCCAGGTCGCGCGCGGGCGTGGCTTGTGGGGCGAGGCGCTGCGCCGCCACATGCGCGGCTATAACCACGTCGCCGGGATCAACCTGCTCGGCGACTGCCTGCCGTCGCCGTCGAACTTCATCGAGCTGTCGGACGAGCTCGACGGTCGCGGCCTGCCGAAACCGCGCAGTCACTTTACGGCGGGCGAGAACGAGGTGCGGATGCACGATCACGCCGAGCGCGTGATGCGCGCGATCTGGGCGGCGGCGGGTGCGCGCGACGTCTGGAGCTTCGACCGCTACGCCCACACCATCGGCACGGCGCGGATGGGCCACACTGCCGACACCGCGGTCGTCGACCCCGACTGCCGCAGCTTCGACGTGCCGAACTTGCTGATCACCGACAATTCGGTGTTTCCGAGCGCGCTGTCGGTCAACCCGGCGCTGACGATCATGGCCGTCGCCCTGCGCGCCGCCGACCGCTTCCTCACGCACGGAGACCGGCCATGACCACGAGCTTCCTCGACCGGATCGACGGGACGCCCGGTCAGAATGCCGGCGACGAGCATGGCGGTGCCTTGGGGTCCGACGGCCGCGGCGCACCGACGGGCACGCCCGGCAACTTCATGTTCGCGACCGGGATCGAATGTTCGAACCCGACAATCGACCATGGACGCACCCGCCGCGACCAGCTGCGCGAATGCGGCCATTACGAGCGCTGGCGCGACGATCTCAGGCTGACCGCCGAGCTCGGCCTCAAGGTCTTGCGCTACGGGCTGCCGATCCACCGCGTCTGGCTTGGACCGGGCAGATTCGACTGGGAGTTCGCCGACCTCGCGATGGCCGAAATCCGGCGCCTGGACATCATCCCGATCCTCGATCTCTGCCATTTCGGGCTTCCCGACTGGATCGGCAATTTCCAGAATCCCGATTTCCCGATGCTGTTTCGCGGCTATTGCGACGCCGTCGCCGCGCGCTATCCGTGGGTGCGCTATTACACGCCGGTCAACGAAATCTACGTCACCGCGCGGCTGTCGGCGAAGGAGGGCCTGTGGAACGAGCAGGCAACCGACGATCGCAGCTTCGTCAATGCCCTCAAGCATTGCATCGCCGCCAGCATCCTTGGCAACCAGGCGATCGCCGCACGCCGCCCCGATTGCGTCATCGTCCAGTCGGAAAGCGCCGAATATGTCCATGAGGCCAAAGCGACCATTTCCGACGCGGTGCGGCTGCAGAACAAGCAGCGGTTCATCTCGCTCGACCTGCTCTACGCCCATCCGTTCGATGCCGAGGTCGACCATTGGATGGCCGATAACGGCCTGACCCGAAAGGAATACGACTGGTTCATGGCCGGCGAGCCGCCCGGCTACCAGATCATGGGCAATGATTATTACGGGCACAACGAGCGTATCCTCAAGCCCGACGGCAGCATGTGCCCGGCCGAGGACGTGCTCGGCTGGTATCAGATCACGCACACTTATTATCAGCGTTACCGCAAGCCGGTGATGCACACCGAGACCAATGTCTCCGACGCCGACGCGGCACCGACATGGCTGTGGAAGCAGTGGATGAACATCCTCAAGATGCGGCGCGACGGCGTGCCGGTGCTCGGCTTCACCTGGTACAGCCTGATCGACCAGATCGACTGGGACATCGCGCTCGCGCAGAACAACGGACGGGTCAATCACAACGGCCTGTACGACCTCGACCGCAATCCGCGCCCTGTCGCCGCTGCCTACCGCGAGCTGCTGGCCGAGTTCGGTCAGATCACCGTCGTGCCGCACGGCGAGCTGTTCGCGATCACCGATCAGCCCGCCAAGCTGAAGGTCGAGGTCTAGCGGTCGGGACGTGCCAGCCGGATCGCGCTTCGGCGACCTCGACGACCAGCATCCGGCGCGCTGACAGCGGCGATGCTTAACCAGCAGGGATATGCCAGTCCAACCGGCTAGAGCGGCTCGATCGGTCGTCGCAGGTTCGCGAGCAGCTGGACCTCGTCGACGATACGGCGTCCTGATGCGTCCCGCCTGAGCTGTACCACGACGTCGATCACCGACATGGCATAGGCGATGATCTCGCTTCGGCCGAGGTTGACCCGCGCCTGCAGCGCCAGCAACGCGATCTGTTCGATCGCCCCGGCGCAGCTGTTGGCGTGGATCGTCGAGATCGAGCCGGGGTGGCCGGTGTTGACCGAGCGCAAGAAGCTGAACGCCTCGCTGCCGCGCATTTCGCCGAGCAGAAGCCGGTCGGGGCGCATCCGCAGTGCCGCCTGAAGCAGGTCCTCGGCGGTGACATTGGCTTCGCCGGTGCTGCCGCGCACCGCGACGAGTCCCAGCGCATTCGGTCGATCGAGCGATACCTCGGGCGTATCCTCGATCGTGATAACCCGCTCATAGGGGCTGATCTGCTTGAGCATCGCATTGAGGAACGTCGTCTTGCCGCTCGACGTGCCGCCGGAAATGAGGATCGTCTTGCGCGCCGCAACCGCGGACCGGAAGAAGGTCAGCAGGTCGCCGTCGGCCAGCAAGGCGCGGAGTTCCTGATCCTCGTCGACTTCGCCGCTGCGCCGGACGCTCGCGAACGCACCGGTCGCCGCATAATCGGCGAGATCGAGATCGACCGGAACGTGCTTGCGAATGGCGATCGCGAGATGGCTGCGCGTCGCTGGCGGTGCGATGATCTGGATGCGCTCGCCGCCCGGCAACAGCCCCGACAGCAGCGGATGCGCGCGGTTGACGCCCTGATGGTTCGCTCGGGCGACCTGCGCCGCCAGCCGCGACAGCGCGGTCGGCCCGAGGTCGGGAACATCGAACCGCTCCATATGCG
>CAXTPH010000054.1:0-11800 GCA_964245955.1 uncultured Sphingomonadaceae bacterium
CGTCATCGCCAGCCGGCTCGACAGGAGCAGCGCGCCGCCGGTCAGAAACCAGCCGAACGCCCATTCGCGCGATACCTGGTCCGAGGCCTTGAGCAGGAAGCCGAGCGTGACAAGGAACAACGTCGTCGTGATCCACGCCGTCGCCACCCGCTGCCACGCCTGGCGCAGCGAGAACTGGGCCTCGATATCGTAGCTGCCGACGGTCTCGGCGAGCACCGCGAAGGCGATCGCCGCGACGAACACGATCCGCGAGTATACCGGACCCGCCTCGGCCTGAACGTGGACCAGCAGCGAGCTGGCGATCATCCCCGAGATGATGACCAGTGCGAATTCGACCGTTCGCACCGTCAGGATGACAGCGTCGAGCGGGATCGCCGCGCGACCAGACGGCGGCTTCGTCGTCAAACTTCCGGGGTTGAGTTCGTTCAAGCGCTGGTTCCAGCAACGACAACGCCGCAGCCTAGCTGCGCGATCGCGTGCCCGTCCGGTCCGTAAGTTGCATTCTCACCCAATGACAGTAGCCTCGATGCTTGGCGATGTTATAGCGGCGCCTGAGCCGGGTGGGCTCGATTTGGGGACCTACGATGCAAACCGTTTACGATTGGTCGACGATGATCGTATTCGCCGGGCTCGTGGTGCTGTTCCTGCAGCGGTCGCAGGGCGAGGCGCGTGACCAGTTGTGGCAATATCTCGTCGCGGCGGTGGGTTGCGCGGCGACCAACTATATCGGGAATGAAGGCTATGACCTCGTCGCGGTTGCCGCGGGGGTCGCGACGCTGGCCTTCATCTTCGTGGTCCTGCGCCCGCTCGACGGCTTCCACGGCTAAACGCCCAGCCGACTCAGGTCACCCGCCAGCGTCTGCCCGATCAGGATCGCCCGGTCGGCCGGCCTGATCGCGAGGATCAGCGCGCGGCCGAACGCGACCAGTTCCGCGAACGTCTCGGGGGTCGGCTCGGCAACCGTCGACAAGCGAACGAGGATGCCATCGGGAATGATCCCCGCGAACTGCTCGCGCAGGCGCATCGTGCGCTGCTCCCGCCGATCGGTCGGCAGGAAATCACCGATCCGCGTCCAATAGGCGATCGGCTCGACCCGGTTGTCAGTCGAGGCGGTCAGCTCGCGCAACGGGACTGCCACCTGCGGGGCAACGGCAATAGCGGTCTTGGTCGAATTCGATATCTGAAAGCCGACCGCGGCGTAACAAGTCTCGGGGCGATGCAGCTGCAGGAGGTCGCTCTGCAGATTGCCATAAGCCAAGACCATCATCATCGGCAGCTTGCCTGGCGCGACATAGAGGCGGCTGACGGTATCGCTATACAGCCGGTCGGCGAGACTGCCCGGGGTCTTGGGCAGCACGAATGCGCTCGACGGCGTCGTGCTCCAATCGCCGAAGGTCGACGGGATGATCGTCTCGAGCTTGCGCCCGTGCAGCAACTCGACATGCCGGCGCGGGGTCAGTGCCGCCGCCCCAGCCGCGGCGAGCAGCATCCCCCCGCCGAGCAGGACGTCGCGCCGATCGATCATCGCGCCTTCTCGAGCCACGACCGGACCGGGCTGAGGAGCGCGTCGATCAGGAAGATGAACAGCAACGCCGAGGTGAAGGTCACCATCCCGGCGAACTTGTGCAGAAAGCCCTGCGCGACCGCGTCACCAAAATAGTAGGTCAGGAGGACGAGTGCCGCGACGCGGATGCAGTTCGCGAGGATCGCGATGGGCAACACCAGCACCAGCAAAAGCACCGAATAGCGCCAGTTCGTGTTGCGCATCACATAGACGTAGAACAACCCGATCGCGGTCAGGCTGATCAGCGAATTGAGCCCGGCGCAGGCGTCCTCGACCAGCAGCTGGTATTGCGCCACGTAAATCGTCACGCCGACCCGCGCGACGGGATAGCCGAAACCCCCGAGCACGGCGGTCACCGATTGCGATACCAGCGCTTTCAGCGGCTGGGTAGCGGTGTCGAGGATCGACCCAGGGATCGGGATCATGAACGCGAGATAGACGATCGGAAACCACATCAGCCGCAGGACCGCCGCGCCAAAGAAACTATAGGCGACCGCGAGATAGGCGAGGAGCATCGATGCCACTTCGACGCTGATAAAGTCGAAGGCTCGACCAAAAACATAGCCGGCGACGGCAATTAGCATCGCGGCGACCGCGAGGCCGAGCGACCCCGGCTGCGCCAGCGCCCGGATTTCGGTGCTGCGCCGCGCGATCAGCCAGATTCCCGTGGCGAGGACCAGTGGTCCGTGCACGCCGGCCTCGGTCGACCACGGCCCCACCCCGAGACTGGCGACGGTCGGCAGAAACAGGGCAACAGCGCCGACGACAAGGACCGCGTGCACCGACAGGAAGCGAGTCCAGTCGACGCCGCGCGGAGTGCTTGCTGCGACGGTCGCCATCCTCAGAATTCGCTCAGCACCGAACCCACGACCGCGCTGCGCGCCGATGCCAGCTGGCCGGCCAGCGTCGCGACATCGCCGACGAACGTCTTGTCGCGCCGGGCGATGATCACTGCATAGCCAATCACCGATGCAATCGTCAGCGCGTCGGCGCAGCTGTTCGCCGCGGGCGTGTCGAACAAGGCGATGTCATACTCGCGCAGGAGCATGTTCATGCCGTCGCGGAATCGCATGCTCGACAATAATTCCTGCGGGCGCGCGACCGGCGGCCCCGCAGCGATGATCGACAGGTTGGGCAGGACATTGGCATGAACGACGCGTTCGGGGCGCGACACCTGAAGCGAGAGATAGCTCGACAAACCGGGACCGTTGGCCGCCAGCCCGAAGATCTGGTCGATCCGCGGCGAGCGGAGATTGGCGTCGACCAGCAGGGTCTTGGTGCCGATCTGCGACAGCGCCGCCGCGAGGTTGGCGGCGAGATAGCTGCAGCCGACGCCGTCGACCGGCGCGACGAACGCCATCGCCCGGCGGCCGGGCTTGATATGCTGGGCGATGACCTGCGTTCGGAGCAGCCGGATCGATTCGGCCTTGGCGCTGACCGGGTCGCTCAGGACGACAAGTTCGTCCGATACGCCGCGACGCGTATCCTGCTGCAGCGCCAGGCTGTTGATCAGCAGGTCGCGGGCGCGGTCGAGCTCCTCGGCCCCAATGAAACCGAGCTCAAGTGCCGCCTGATCGAAGTCGATCCCCTGCGCGGCCTGATGGGCGCTGACCCGGGCGGCCTCGTCGTCGGTCAACAAGCCCAATTGCAGCAGCGCATCGCGGATCGGGGTGTCGGCCGCGATACTGCCGTCGCTCACGATGGTCGCTGCGCTTCTTGGATTAGTATTCATGGGGCGGGCAACAATCCGGTCGCGGGCGGCGTGTCGCCGCCGAGATGAAAGAAGCGAAGCAGCCGTAGCCGCAAGCCAAGCGGGGCCGAGCCGGCGATAACCGCCAGGACCGGCACTTTCGATGCGTGCGCCAAATCCTCGGGTCCGCGCACGCGGCGGGAGACCAGTTCGGTCAGGATCGCGAGGGCGATGCCGAGGACGAGGCCACCAGCCGCACCGAGCGCGAGGATCAACGGCTTGTTCGGGAAGGTCGGCACGCCGCTGACCACCGCATCGCCGAGCGGAACCAGCCCGGTTTCTGACACATCGGCCTCGAGCTTGAGATCGGCCGCGCGGGCGGCCGCCTTCTCGTACTGCGAGCGGCGTAGGTCGACTTCGCGCTGGAGCTGGCCCAGCTGATCGAGCTGGGTCTTGAGCCCCAGGACCTTCGCCTTCTGCGCTGCGACCTCAGCCTCGAGCCGGGCTGCGTTCGACTGGCTGGCCGACGTCGTGCTGCCGCCCTGCGAGCGGGCCAATGCCGTCTCGCGCGATAGCTGTTGCTCGAGCACCGCCCGGCGCTGGGTCAGCGCGATATACTGCGGATGCGATGTGCCGAGCTTCTGGCTCGCCTGCGCGAGCGAGTCGTCGACCGCATTAATCTGCGCCTTGAGCGCGGCAACCGGCGCGCTCTGGTCGGCCCTGACGTCGACGCTTCCCTGGACCATGCCCGCCGCGCTGCGCGCCGACAGCATGGCACTCTGCATCGCTTCGAGTTTCATCGTTTCCGAATCGGCCCCGCCTGGGGCCATGACGATGCCATTGGTCCGCTCGAACGTCGACTTTGCCGCTTCGGCGGTCGAAAGCGCGTCCTGCGCTTTCTTCGCCTGATCGACGTACCAGTCGGCCGATCTGCCCGCGGCATCGGTCCGGAACCGCAGACTGGCATCGATGTACGCCGAGCGCAGTGCCGTCACCACATTGCGGGCAAGGATTGGATTGGCGTCGTAATAGCTGATCTCGAGGATGTTGCTCCCCTCGACGAGCGTCGCATCGGTCGCCGCGATCACCTGGCGCGCTTCGTAGCGGCGGAAATCCTCGGTTCCGTTCGAGTTCTTCCGGAAGTCCTCGAGCCGTGCCGGATCGCGTTCCCAGCCGAGTTTGTCCACGACGTCGCCGGCGACCCGATAATCGGTGATCAGTTCGATCTGGGTCTTGGTGTAGCCGCGCACAAAGCTCGACGAGATCACCTGGCCCGACACCGGGTCGGGTTTGATCACGTCCATGAGGATCCGCGCCGTCGCGGGAAAACGCGGCGGCAGGAGCAGACAGACCGCGAGCGCCACCACCATCGCCGCCAGAAACGTACCGGCAATGATCATCCGGCGCGCCATGAGGATGCGAAGAAACTGGGCAATGCTCATCAGACGCTACTCCCGCGCGGTCGTTCCTAGAGGTCCTAGAACAGCCGCTCCTTGACGATATACACGTCGCCCTTGCGGACAGGCTCGTCGATTGAAGCGTTCACTTCCTTAGCACCGCCCCGGATCAATGCAACTTTACGCTCCGACCCCGATGCAGTGACCCCGCCGGCGATCGCAAGCGCCTGACGCAGAGTCATGTTCGGCGTGATTGGAAAAACCCCGGGACGGCTGATCTGGCCGTAGACGTAGAAGGTGTCGGCATCGGGAACGAAGAGCGTATCGCCCGCGGCGAGCTGGACGTTCTTGTCGGGGCTTCCCCGCACGAGCGCCTCGCTCTCGAGCTTGATTTCCTTGCCGTCACTCGCGCGGCGAAGATAGATGTACGAGGCACCCTGCTCGCGCAGCCAGCCCGACTTTAGGAGGATTTCAAGGACGGTGTAATCCTTGTCGAGCGGATAGACGCCCGGCGATGCGACCTTACCAGCGACGTTGACCGTCTTCGACACATACGCACCGACTTCGACGTTGACGAACGGATCCTTGAAATAACCGCCCTTGACGAGCTTGGTCTTGATCGTCGCCGCGAGTTCGAGCTGCGTCTCGCCCTCGGCCTTGACCGTGCCGATCAACGGCATCACGATCGATCCGTCCGCCTTGATGCGCGTCGTCACACCCGCGTCGGGCTGACCATAGACCTGAACCGTAATCGTATCGTTCGGCCCGAGAACATAGCCGCTGTCCTTTGCCGTTACCGGCGCGACCGCGGCGAGCGACACCGCGGCAAGAGCGAGCCACCAGAGCAACAGGCGATGCATTAGCAGGCTCCTTGCAGACTAGACATGAACCGAGAGCGTAATGCTCGCGCGGGTACTATTATAGTTGAGAAACGACGAGTTGGAGTTACGGAAGGTCTGGTTGACGTTGATACCGACATCATAGAGCGGGCGCGGCGCATAGTTCACTCCCAGTCCAATGAGCTTGGAGCTATCCGTCCTCCGCGCCGGCTCCCCGGGAATGTCGAACGGCTGTTTATAATTATTCACCGTTAACCCGGCATTAGCGTGGGCCGAGATCGTCGTGCTGATTTCGTAGGTGGTCGTGAGGGCGATCAGATCGACCACGCGGAACAGGGCCCCGGCGGTCCCGCTCGACACGATGCTTCGCGAACCGACCGCCGAGAAACTCAGTCGCGTTCCGGGGCGATAGGACAGGCTAAGGTCATACGCCGGCGCACTATACGGCGACTGGCCACCGTCGGGCCGCGCAGTCAGGTAGGACAGGCCGATCGAGCCGGTCAGCTTGGTGCCGATCGGGCGCGAATACGTCAGACCGGCGCGGTAGCTCTTGACGCCGGTGTTGAAGCCGACCGGCGAGACCGTCGCGCCCGGCAAGATCAAACGATTGGGATAGGCGATCGTCGAATAGCTGCCGTTGATCTGCAGCTGCCCCGGCCGGAAAACGCCCAATCCGGCAAACAGCGAGTAGACATTGCTGTTGCTGTTGGCGAACCGGCGCAGCGGCGATCCGTTATCGAGGCTGGAATGCGAGGCACCGCCGCCGGCCGAGAGCCGTCCGCCCGGCGACCCGCAGTTGGCATTCGCGCCGTATGACACGAAGATTTGCCGGTTATCGATCAGCCGGCCAACGTCGTCGGGCGGAAGGTCGCCGGCTGCCGGCGGTAAGGCCACCCCCGTGTCGGCAAAATCGGAGAGACCGTTCTGGCGGTTGGCGTAGTTGCCGTTAGCGACCACCGAACAACGCGCGCCGACCGGGGTCGTCAAAACGCCGCCGGCACCGAAGCGGTTGCGGTTGAGCCCGGAATTATACTGGAAAAAGTCATGGCCGACGAGGCCGTCGAGCGAGATCGAGCCGCGCCCGAGCAGATGCCCGTACCCGATCCGGCCGAACGGCGAATAACGGATGTCATAGCTGTGTCCTGACCCTGGGGTGCGGGACCGAAGCTGGTTGCTGTCGTAAAGGACAACGACATTGGCGTCAGCCGATAGACCGTTCCGGAACGCGTCGTCTGCCGCCTGAACGGACGACGGTACGCCGAACACGGCCCCGAAGACGACGAGCAAACCAACGCCTTGTCTCAAACTAAACTCCTGCCCTGGGCCGTGCAGCGCTGCGTTGCGGTAGCAGCGGAAACGCGGCCCCGCAACTCGCGACGCATGCGTCAAGGCTTGCACTACATCGGACATTTTGCGCAAGAGGAACGCGTTACAGGATGTTGTTAGCAGTAGCGGTTGTATTAACGGCACGCTGCGGTGCGGAATCGATTCCCCATCGTGGGCGCGGGAGCAAACGGACATGGCGACCCTTTTCAAACGATGGACGCGCGGCGCTGGCCCGTCCGAGGGCGAGGCGGCGGCGGTCCCGTTTGCCGGATCTGGACGGCAACGTCCGGCCTTCCTCGACACGCTCTGGCTCGATGATGCCGCGCCGATGCGCAACTCCGACCTGCCGCGGTTCACGGCGATGGCCTCGGACGATGTTGAAGGCAGCGGTGAGGAGCCGGCGCTCGCCCGCGCGCGCCTCGCGCTCCGCGATACCTTGGGCGCCTCGCAGCCGGTCACGACCCGCGACCGGTTTTCGGGCCGCCACGACGCGCTTGCGTCGCTGATCGCGGCGATCGAGCAGCAGCGCGTCCACGTCGTCATCTACGGCGAGCGCGGCATCGGCAAGACCAGCCTCGCGCATGTCTTCGCCGACACCGCGCGCGAGGCGCGCTACATCGTGCTCTACGGCAGCTGCGGGACCGACGGCCGTTTCGACGAGATCTTTCGCGCCTTTGCGACGAAGATCCCGATGCTGTTCCATCGCAGCGTGCTGCCGACCACTGTCGAGGTTGAACAGGCGCTCAATTTCGACAGCCTGTTGCCCAAGGGGCCATTCGGGCCGCGCGAGGTCAGCGATCTTTTCGCCGATGTCGTGGGCACGCGCGTGATCCTCATCCTCGACGAATATGATCGCATCGCCGACCCGAACTTCCGTCGCGACGTCGCCGAGCTGATCAAGAATCTTTCCGACCGCGCCGCACGGGTCCAGCTCGTCATCACCGGCGTCGCCTCGAACCTCGACGAGCTAATCGGCTTCGCCCCGTCGATCCGGCGCAATATCGTCGGTCTGCCGATGCGCCCGCTGAAGCTAACCGAGGTCGCCGAAATCCTGCACCTCGGCGACAAGGCCGCCGGTCTGAATTTCACCGACCCCGCGATCTCGATGATCGCGACGATGGCGAACGGCTCCCCCTATCTCGTCCGGCTCCTTGGGCATCGCGCCGGCATGGCCGCGCTCGACCAGCGGCGGACACAGGTCGAGCCGGCGCACGCCAAGATCGCCGTCGAACGCGTGCTGACCGATTGGAATGCGACCTTACCGCGCCGGGTGCAGGCGCTGCTCGCCCGCGACGAGGCCCGCGCGCAATGGCCGTTACTCGTCGCCGGCGCCGAAGCCGGGACCCACTCCGACGGCTGGTTCATCGCGGCCGACGTCGCCGCCGAGCTTCCCGGCCACACCAGCATCGCCGCGATCGAGAGCGACCTGCGTAAGCTGGCCAGTGCGAACGAGTTGCTCGAGAGTGAGCAGCTCAACGGCGACACGCGTTTTCGCTACCGCTTCCCCGGCGTGGCCTCGCTGCTGCTGATGTCGGCGTCGATGGCACGGCTCGACGCCGCCGGCTAATTCGCCGGTTCTATTGCAGTGCACAATCACGCGTTCTAGAGCGTGCGGGCGCCGCGTTGATGAGAGCCCATGACGAATTCTGGTCGACACCGCCGTGCCACTGCCGATGATATCCGTCTGTCCCGGCACCGTAACATTAAGACATTCGCAAGATGGTGAGCTCGGTTCCAGCGCGGTTTGGTATCGTGCTCGTTAACTGGAATCGATGGGCCGATACGATCGAGTGCCTTGAGACGGTGCTGCGGTCGACGATCGCGGTAAGGGTGGTCGTCGTCGACAATGCGTCGGCCGACGGATCGGCCGATCGCATCGTCGATTGGGCGGCGGGCCGGGTGCAGGCGTCCGCGGCGGCGCCCGCTTTTGCCGGGTTCTCGACGCCGCCCGTGCAGAAGCCGATCGGGCTGCACCGTATCACCGCTCCAGCGGCCGCATCGCCGGACGTCGACAATCCGGCGCTGACGCTGATCGATGCCGGCGGCAATCTTGGCTTCGCGGGGGGCAATAACATTGGCTTGCGCTACCTCTTGCGCGATCCCGCGATCGATTATGTCTGGCTGCTCAACAACGACACCGTCGTCGAGCCCGATGCGGCGTTGGCCCTACGCGCACGGATGGATGCGACGCATAACGTCGGCATGTGCGGCACAATCGTTCGCTATTATCATCGTCCTGATACCGTGCAGGCGCTCAACGGCAGTCGTTTCAACCTGCTCACGGGCCAATCGCGGGGGATCGGCGAGGGCGAGCCGGCGTCGATGCCGTTCAACCCGGCAAAGGTGGCGCGCGAAACCGATTTCGTGCTGGGGGCGTCGCTCGCCGTATCCCGCGCGTTCGTCGATCGCGTCGGGCTGATGAGCGAGGATTATTTCCTGTATTTCGAGGAGATCGACTGGGCGTATCGCAACGCCGGCCGCTTCGCGATCGCCTTCGCGCACGGTGCGATCGTCTATCACAAGGAAGGCGGCTCGATCGGCTCCAGCGCCACGAAGGGTCAGCGTAGTGCAGTGTCCGACTATTATCTCCTGAGGTCCCGGCTCCGCTTCATCCGACGCCGCGCTCCCTGGATATTGCCGCTGCACTGGTTTCTGGCCATGATGCAGATCGCGCGGCGGGTCTTGCGGGGGCAGCCGAAAAAGGCATTGGTCCTGCTGCGCGCCCTGCTAGGACTGCGGCTAGACAAGGTTTCGAGGGAATAACGATGTCGATGAACGAAAAAGCGCGGATCGTTGCTGGCTTGGCGGCGGTCGCTTTGCTCTCCGCCTGCCACCGCGGCGGCGACACGCCCAAGGGACAGGTCGTGGCCACGGTCAACGGCGACGACATCACGATCCACGAACTCAACTCGGAACTGGCGCTCGCCCGCCCGCCCGCCGACGTTCCCCGCAAGACGGTCGAGCAGGTGGTGCTGGCGAGGGTCATCGAGCGTAAAATGCTCGCCGACGTTGCCCGCGAACGGCAGCTCGACAAGAACCCCAATTTCATCCTCGCCCAACGGCGCGTCGACGACGGCCTGCTCGTCCAGGCATTACAGAGCGACATCGCCAAGAAGGTCCCGACCGCGACGCGCGAAGCCGCCGAGAAATACATCGAGGCGCATCCCGACCAGTTCGCGCAGCGCAAGCTCTATACCATCGACCAGATCCAATTTCTGCGCCCGGCTAACATCGCAGCGCTTGGGCTCGAGCCGGCCAAGACGCTGGCCGATGTCGCCGACGTCCTCACGCGCAACAAGGTCGAATTCCGCCGCAATACGGCAGGGATCGATGCGCTTCAGGTTAACCCGGCGCTCGTCGCGGAGATCGGCAAGATCCTCGCCCGCAATCCGAACGAAGTCTTCATGTTCGCCGATCAGCCGCAGGGCGCGCCGGCGCCGGTGATGTACGTCAACAAGGTCACCGACACCAAGATCCAGCCATTTACCGGTGAGCCCGCGATTACCTTCGCCCAGCAGATCCTGCAGCGCGAGAACGTCCAGAAGGCGCTGGTCGACAATCTCAAGTCGTTCAAGACAGCCGCCGATCCCAAGATCAAGTACGCCGCCGGCTATGGCCCGCCGCCAGCGGCCAAGCCCGCGGTCGCGGCGCCGGCCGCCGGTGGCGCCCCGACGGCGCCGGCGGCAGCCCCAGCTTCGTAGCAGCGCGTGGCGGGGACGTCCGTGCCCCCGCTTGACCGGAGTGTCGAATTGGACCTGTTGCGGCCCATCCGGCACGTGTTGCCCCACTTCGCCGCCAATCGGCTGGGCGGACAATCGCTGCTCGCGTTCGGCCTCAAGCTCTGGGGGGCGGTCGCGAGCTTCGGCCTCAACTGGCTGATTGCGCGGCACTTCGGCCCGGCGGGCAGTGGCGAGTTCGGCATTGCGCTGACGACGCTGACGATCACCTCGTATTGCGTGCTCGCCGGGCTCGACACGATCGTCGTCCGGACCGTTGCCGGCGATCTGGCTGAGCACAAGACCGGTGAGGCGCGCGGGATCGTCACGACCGTCGGGCGGGCGATCGCGATCGCCGGTCCGCTGGTGGCCGCGACGATGTTCATCTTTCGCGAACCCTTTGCTGCGCGCGTCCTTCACCAGCCCGGCATGGCGACGATGCTTGGCATCATGGTCTGGGCGGTCGTGCCGCTGACGCTTCAGCGCATCGCGTCCGCCGCGTTGCGCGCCTCGGGCAACATCATGCTATCGCAAGTCATCGACGGGCCGGCCGGAACCACGCTCGCGGCGGTGGGTCTCGCGATCGGCATTGCGATCGGGCTCGCGCAATCGATCGTGTTGCCCGCCGGCCTGTATCTCGCCGGCGTAGCGGTTGGCTCGGCCGCGGGCTGGCTGGCTTTTCGCCGGACGTCGCGCGCATGGCCCGCGGCGGTTCCGCTCGCGATCACGCCGCTGGTCGTCGCCGGGCTGCCGATCCTGTTGTCGAACCTCAGCCAGCTGTTCACCGAATGGTACACGACCGTGTCGCTCGGGGCGCACTGGCCGGTCGAAGTCGTCGGCCAGTATCGCGCGGCGTGGCAGTTCGTGATGCTTGCCGGCCTCGTCCAGCTCGCGATGGAGGTCATCATCGGCCCGCGGATCGCGGCTGCCGCGCGCATCGGGGACACCGCCGCAATCGCGCGGGTCGCGCGCCGCATGGTCGGGCTGGTGCTCGTCCTCGCCGCGCCGCTGTTCCTCGTCATCTTCGCCGCACCGGGGTTTCTGCTCGGCATTTTCGGGCCGCGGTTCGTCGGCGGCAGCCTGGCATTGCAAATCCTCGGCGTCGGGCAGCTGGTTCGCCTCGCCTCGGGGCCGCTCGGCGTCATTCTCGTCATGACCGGGAACCAGCGGTGGGTGCTGGTCTACGCCGGCAGCGCCGTCGTCCTATGCGTCGGCTTCGCGCTCTGGCTGATCCCGCTTTATGGCGCGGCCGGGGCGGCAGCGGCGAC
>CAXTPH010000055.1:0-11700 GCA_964245955.1 uncultured Sphingomonadaceae bacterium
CGCCGAGCCCTTGCTGTCGAGGCGCGTCCGGTAGCCGATCGTGCCGCCGACCGCCTCGCCCGCGACTGCCGCCATCCGCTCGGCGGCGGCGCGCGCGGCGAGGCGGCGGGGGGACAGCAGGATGAGTTTTCCCCGTGCGGCCCAAGGCTCGCCGAGGAGGGCCGGGGCGATCGCGGTGGTCTTGCCCGCGCCCGGCGGGGCGACGAGCGCGACGATGCGGTTTGCCGCGAGCGCGGTGCGGATCGCGGGCAGGACGTCCTCGACGGGAAGCGGCATGGCATGGGTCTAGCAGCGCGCGCCGGTGAAGGCGAAGCGGCTTGCCTCGCCGGGCGTGCGGGCTAAGCTGGCGGCGGGCAAAGCCGGGAGCGACGATGCGCAGTTTGGCTTGGTTCGTCGCGTCGGCGCTGCTCGCGGGTCCGGCGGTGGCGACGCCGCCAGGGCTCGAGGCGATGCTGAGCTACCCCTTCGTCAACGAGCTCGTTGCGCCCGCGAAGGGCGAGCGGATCGCGTGGATCACGACGGTCAAGGGCGTTCGCAACGTCTGGACCGCGACCGCGCCGGGGTTCGCCGCGCGCGCGGTCACCCACGCCACCGCCGACGACGGGCAGGAGCTGACCGGGCTGACCTTCTCGCCCGACGGCGCGCGGATCGCGTGGGTCCGCGGCGGCGACCACGACGCCAATTGGCCCGCCGAGGGCGGCGTCCAGCCGAACCCCGCCGACGCGCTCGACCAGCCGAAGCTGACGATCTGGACCGCGCTCGCCGCTGGCGGCGCGCCGGTAAAGGTGACCGAGGGCGATCACCCGGCGCTGTCGGCGCGCGGTCGCCTCGCCTATCTCAAGGACGGGCAGGTCTGGACAACGGGTTTCGACGCCAAGGCCAAGCCCGCGAAGCTGTTCTACGATGCCGGCAAGGACGCCGCCGTCGCGTGGTCGCCCGATGGCGGCAGGCTCGCCTTCGTCTCGAACCGCGGCGACCATGCCTTCCTCGGCATTTACGAGGTCGCGGCGAAGACGGTGACGTGGCTGACCCCGTCGACCGGGCGCGACGAGGACCCGGTCTGGTCGCCCGACGGTCGCCGCGTCGCATTCGTCCGCCAGCCCGGCATCGGCGGCGCGCCCGAGCCGTCGCTGATCGACGTGCCGCATGCCTGGTCGATCCGCGTCGCCGAGGCCGCGACCGGCGAGGGCCGCGAGGTCTGGCACAGCGACACGACGCTCAACGGCTCGTATCCCGAGGTGCCCGGCGGCGTCTTCTTGCGCTGGGCGGCGGGGGAGACGCTGACCTTCCGCGCCGAATTCGACGGCTGGGCGCATCTTTACGCGCTGCCGGTCGCGGGCGGGGCACCGAAGCTGCTGACCCCAGGCAACTTCATTGTCGAGAACGTCAGCCTGACACCTGACCGGAAGTCGCTACTTTATACGGCCAATACCGGTCCCGACGCCGCCGACGACGACCGGCGCCACGTCTTCCGTGTTGCTGTCGCGGGCGGGGAGCCGGACCCGGTCACCGCTGGTAAGGGGCTGGAGTTTCAGCCCGCCGCGGTCGGAACGCGCTTTGTCGCCTATGTTTCGGTCTACGCCCAGCATCCGGCAACGGTAGTTATCGCCCCGACCGGCGACG
Source organism: uncultured Sphingomonadaceae bacterium (assembly GCA_964245955.1). Lineage (GTDB taxonomy): Bacteria > Pseudomonadota > Alphaproteobacteria > Sphingomonadales > Sphingomonadaceae > Polymorphobacter_B. The sequence goes on from CAXTPH010000055.1 coordinate 1,624, forward strand.
GCGACGCGGCGGAAATCGAAACCGCTCCGGATACCTACCCTTCCGACTCGCTCGTCGTCCCCCAGCGCGTCACCTTCACCGCCGCCGACGGGCTGACAATCCACGGGCAGCTGTTCAGCACAGGCGGCGCGGCCAAGAAACCCGCGGTGATCTTCGTCCATGGCGGGCCGCCGCGGCAGATGCTGCTCGGCTGGTCGTACATGGACTATTATTCGAACGCCTATGCGGTGAACCAGTATCTCGCCGCGCACGGCTTCGTCGTGCTGTCGGTCAACTACCGGCTTGGCATCGGCTATGGCCGCGCCTTCCAGCATCCGGCGAAGGGCGGGCCGGCGGGGGCGTCGGAATATCAGGACGTCGTTGCGGGAGCGAAGTACCTGCAGGCGTTGCCGGGCGTCGACCCCGCGCGGATCGGCATCTGGGGCGGGTCGTACGGGGGGTACCTGACCGGACTCGCGCTCGCGCGCAACTCGGACATTTTCAAGGCCGGGGTCGACCTGCACGGGGTCCACGACTGGTCGCGGTTGCTCTACGAGGAAGCCGCACCGGCGAAGCGCTTCGAACAGGGCGACTGGGCCGAATTCATGAAGACCGCCTTCACCAGCTCGCCCGATGCCGACGTGGCGACGTGGAAATCACCCGTATTGCTGATCCAGGGCGACGACGACCGCAACGTCCGCTTCAACCAGACGGTCGACCTCGCCCGGCGGCTCGATGCGCAGGGGGTACCCTACGAGGAACTCGTCCTGCCGAACGAAATCCACGGCTTCCTGCGCTACGCGAGCTGGCTCAAGGCCGATGGCGCGACGATCGACTTCCTGACGAAGACGCTCAAACCCTGACGGGGCGCTTGGCGGTGACGAGCAGCGTCGCGGCATAGGTCCACGTCACCGCGATCGTCGCGCCGGCGGTGGCGGCGACCGACCATGTCGAGCCGTCGCGGAACAACAGGCTGCTGACGAAGATATTGCCGATCGCGCCCGGCGCGCACACCGCGGCGTAGCCGACGAAGCCGCGGACGAGCGCGACCCCGCGCAGCCGCAGGTCACGGTAGGTCAACGTGTTGGCGAGGACGTAATTGAACGCCATCGCGGCGACGATGCCCGCCGGGAGCGCAGCGGCGAACGGCGCGGCCCCGTCGACGAACAGCGTGCCGATCACGGCGAGGTTGATCAGCAGTCCGAGCAGTCCGACCGCGGCAAACATCAGGAAGCGCACCGGCACGTACCGACCGAGCAGCTTTTCGAGCAGCATCACGCAGAATTCATGGGCGACGCGTGGGTCGAGCTTGCTTGTGCCGGCGTGGCGCGGGCGGAAGCTGTACGGAATCTCGCGGATCGCCAGCGGCGCCGGGCTCGACGCGACGACGTCCATCAGGATCTTGAAGCCGATGTTCGACAGGTGCGGCGCGCTCGCCATGAACGCGTCGTGGCGTGCGGCGAAGAAGCCGCTCATCGGGTCGGCGATCTTCGACCGCAGCGTCGCATTGGTCACCCGCGTCGCGGTGCGGCTGATCCATTCACGGGGGCCGTTGAGGCCGGCCGCGTCGCCGCCGTCGACGTAGCGGCTGCCGATCGCGAGGTCGCAGCCGCCATCGCCGTCGTCCCCGATCACCGCCGCATACAGTTTAGGCAGCAGTGCCTCGTCGTGCTGCATGTCGCCGTCGATCACCGCGATCACCGGCGCGGCGGTGGCGAGCACCCCCTCGGTCACCGCCGAGGCGAGGCCGCGCCGCCCGAGCCGGTGGATGACGCGGATGCGGCGGTCGTACGCGCCGATCTGGCGGAGCAGCGCTGCGGTGCCGTCGGTCGAATCGTCGTCGACGAAGATCGCCTCCCATGCCAGCCCATCGAGCGCGCGGTCGAGCGCGGCGACCATCGCCGCGACGTTGCCCGCCTCGTTCAACGTCGGCACGATCACCGCGAGCGCCAACGGCGAGCCGAGGTCGGGGGCGGGGCGGGTGACCTGCCGCTGGGTCGTCAGCGAGTGGAGGCTCATTGAACACTTCTCCGGGGCAGCAGGAACGCAGTATCGTCGGGGCCGGTCGCAGCCGGGGCATAAGCGGCGTCGATCAGCCGCGGCAGCGGCTGCGGCAGGCGCTCGCCGTCGCTCGTCAGGAAATCGGGATGGCGGGTCAGGACGATCGCGCCGAAGCCGTGGTCGGTGATCGCCGACGCGAGCGGGGCGATCGGCGCACCGAGGCGCAGCCGCTGGCCTTCGTTGAAGAAGTCCCAGGCAAATTCCTTACCGCCCCAGAAGCACGCTGCAAGCAATTCGCATGCGACCGGCCCGGGGGTCGCGGCGATGCGCGCCTCGATCCGGCTCCACGCGGCGGTGCGGGTGTCGAGCGTCGCGAAGAGCGCCGCCTGCGCGACGGCGTAGAACGGCAGTGTCGCTGCCACCGGCAGCAAAGCGACGGCGAGCAGGACGCGCGGGCGCGGCGTCGCCGACAGCGCAAGGCCGGCGGCGATCGACAGCCCGATCAGCGCCTCGAACTGGGCATTGTAGCTGACGCCCTCGCCGCCGCGCTGGAGCATGCCGAGCGGCAGCGCGATCGCAACGAACAGCAGGGCGAAGGCGGCCCCGCGATCCCGCCAGCGCAGCGTCAGCGCAACGGCGAACAGCGGCATCAGCAGCGCGGTCGCCCACGACGACCCGAGGACGCGCGCGGCATCGTAGACCCGGTGATGGCGCACGACACTCTCGATCACGGTGTCGCCGAACGCGGCATAGGCGATCGCTGCGCCGACCGCCGATGCGACCGCGCCGCCCGCGCACCACACCAGCGCCGCGCGGCGGTCGGTCATCGCCAGCCACAGCGTCGCCGCCGCCGGCAGCGCGAGGAGATTGTGCTTGATGAACAGCGCCGCGACGACCAGCGCCGCCGCCGCGACGATCCCGGCCGTGCTCCGCGCCGGCAGGCTCGCGAGCAGCAGCGCCAAGCCGCCGAGCATGACGGCGTGCGCCAGCCACTGCGGATCATCCATCGCCGCATATTGCCCGGCGACCACCACGGCATAAGCAACGAGCACCAGCCCCGCGGCGGCGGCCCAGCCGCGCGCGGCCCCGAGCCGCCGGGCGATGACCGCGACGAGGCCGCCGCTGGCGAGCAGCGCCGCGAGCGCGACGACGCGCCCGGCGACGATCGGATCACCGGTCAGCCGCCCTGCCGCGCCCACCAGATAGAAGGACAGGGGCGGGTAATTGTTGCTGATCAACGCGCCCGCCGCCGGGTATAGCGGGCCCAGCGCCGGGGCCATCGCCCGCGCCGCGAAATAGCCGTTCCACCCTTCGTTGTAGGTCAGCGGAATGTGGCGCGGGATCGTCAGCACGGGGACGGTAAGGCACACCGCGAGCGTCGCCGCCGCCCCGGTGTGCCACCGCGACCAGGGTCGTCGTTCGGATGGGCGGGATGACACGTTGGGGTACGCTTTCGACTCGACAATCCCCCGCTGCGTCAAAAGCGCGACGCTGCGATGCGGGTCCATTTTCGCCGTCGATTATCCTCGCGGGCGCGCTGCGGCGGCGCTAGGTTCGTCGACGGGCAGCGGAGAAGCGGGCGATGCGAGACACTTGGCGGCGGCTGATCGTCATCGCGGGGCTCGTCGCCGCGCCCGCCACCGCGGCGACCCACACGCTCGAGGCGTCGCCGGCGACCGTCGCGTGGGGCAACTACGACGCCGCCGCGAAGCCGGTGCTGACGATCAAATCGGGCGACACCGTGATCTTCAAGACGCTGATCACGAGCAGTCCGGCCGCGCTCGAAAAGGCGGGCGTCGCGCCCGCCAGGGTCGAGCCCGCGCTTCGCCGCATCTACGACGAGGTCAAGGACAAGGGCCCCGGCGGCCACATCCTCACCGGCCCGGTCGCGATCGAGGGCGCCGAGCCCGGCGACACGCTCGAGGTGCGGATCAAAAAGGTCGAGCTGGCGATCCCCTATGCGTACAACGCCTTCCGCTTCGGCGCCGGCTTCCTAACCGACGATTTCCCCTATTCGCGCATCCGCATCATCCCGCTCGACAAGGCGACGATGACCGCCGACTTCGCGCCCAACATCAAGGTGCCGCTGCACCCGTTCTTCGGCAGCATGGGGGTCGCGCCGCCGCCCGCGTTCGGGCGCTACGACAGCACCCCGCCGACGATCAGCGGCGGCAACATGGACGACCATTCGCTCGTCGCCGGGACGACGCTGTTCCTGCCGGTCCACGCGAAGGGCGCGTTGTTCGAGATCGGCGACGGCCACGCGGGGCAGGGCAACGGCGAGGTCGACATCACCGCGCTCGAAACCTCGCTCGTCGGCACGCTCGAGTTCGTCCTCCACAAGGGCGAGACGCTGCCGTACCCGCGCGCCGAAACGCCGACGCAGTATATCGCGATGGGCTTCGACGACGACCTGTCGAACGCGACGCGCAAGGCGCTCAGGAACATGATCGACTTCCTCGTCGCGAAGAAGGGCATGACCCGCGATGACGCCTACATGCTGATCAGCGTCGCCGGCGACGTCGAGGTCACCGAGCTCGTCGACCGCAACAAGGGGGTCCATGTCGTGCTGGCGAAGGGGTTGTTCGCGAAATGAGATGGTTGTTGATCGCCGCGCTCCTCGCCGCCGCGCCCGCCGTGGCGAAAGGCGACCGGACCGAACATCTGCTCGGCGAGCTCGCCGACGCGCCGGGGCCGTCGGGGTTCGAGGAGGCGGTCCGCAAGGTAATGGTCCGCGAGCTCAAGCCGTTGAGCGACGACCTGCGCTACGACGGGGTCGGCTCGGTCATCGCCCGCAGCGGCGCTACGGGTCCGAAGGTGATGCTCGACGCGCACATGGATGAGCTCGGCGGGGTCGTCCGCCGCGTGACGCCGGGCGGCTTCCTGTCGATGCAAATGCTCGGCGGCTGGCTCGACCAGGCGCTCGTCGACCAGCGCTGGGTGATCATCGGCAGCAAGGGCCCGGTCAAGGCGGTCACCGGCATCCGCGACGTCCACGTCGTTCCGGCCGACGAGCGGACCAGGGTCTTTCCGCGCGACGGGCTGTACCTCGACGTCGGCGCAAAAACGGCAGCCGACGTCGCCGCGCTCGGCATCGGCCCGGGCGCCCCGGTCGTCCCCGACGCACCGTTCGAGGTGCTGGCGGGCGGGCAGCGCTATCTCGGCAAGGCGTGGGACGACCGCGTCGGCTGTGCCGTCGTTATCGAGGCGCTCCGCCGCCTGCGCGCGAGCGGCCACCCGAACCAGCTGTTCGTCGCGGCGACGGTGCAGGAGGAGGTCGGCCTGCGTGGCGCGCGGACCGCCGCCGACCTGATCAAGCCCGACGTCGGCATCGCCATCGAAGGCGGCATCGCCGGCGACAGCCCCGGCCGGTCGCCCGAGGAGACGCAGGCGTCGCTCGGCGCCGGGCCGGGCATCTTTCTCTACGATTCGAGCACGATCCCCAACCGGCGCTTCGTCGCGCTCGTCGCGGAGGTCGCGGCGGCGAAGGGCATCCCGCTGCAGCGCGACCTCGTCCAGGGCTATGGCGACGACAGCGCCGCGATCCAGGCGACCAACGGCGGGGTGCCAACGGTCAACCTCGTCGTGCCCGCGCGCTATACCCACGCGCACAACGGCGTCATCGACCGCGCCGACTTCGACGGAATGGTCGACCTTGTCGTCGGCATCATCGGCCGGCTCGATGCGGCGACGGTCGCGCGGCTGCGGGATTTCGCCCCATGAGGGCGGTCGCCGCCGCCGCGCTGCTGCTCGCCGCGCCGATCTCGGCGCAATCGATCGACGACGCCGACACCCGCGCCTGGTGGGCGACGACCGCCGCGCTGTCGGGCGACAATTTCGAGGGACGCGACACCGGCTCGCCCGGCTACGACCGGGCAGCGGCGCTGGTCGAGGCGCGCTTCCGCGAGGCGGGGCTGAAACCGGGCGGGGCGGGGGGCAGCTACCGCCAGACGGTGCCGCTCCACGAGGTCAAGGTCGAGCCGGCGGGGACGACGTTCGCGGTTGTCGCCGACGGCAAGGCCAGGCCGCTCGCTTTCCTTCAGCAGATCTCGATCCGCGCCAGCGAGGGGCTGCCGCCCGCGATCGACGCGGCAATGAGCTTCCGCGGCTATTGCGGCAAGGCCGACTTGGGGCCCGACCTGCGCGGCAAGGTCGCGGTCTGCTTCGGCGGACGGCGCAAGGGGGTCGCGAGCGCGAGCGACCGCGCGGCAGCGGCAGCGGCGGCGGGGGCGGTCGGGCTGATCGCGGTTGACGATCCCGGCTTCACCATCGAACCCGCGCGCTGGCCCGACGCCTATGCGCGGACGGTGACCTTCCGCGGCGATCCGAAGGCGACGGCACCGCTCGCGGTGATGCGCCTCGCCGCCGATGCCCTTGCCACCGTCATCGCCGGCAGCGGCCACGACGCCGCCGCGATCCTCGCCGCCGGGGCGGCGTCGCAGCCGCTCGCGCCGTTCGACCTGCCGGCGCGTATGCACGCGACGATCGCGACGAGCACGCGCGATTATACGTCGGACAATGTCCTCGGCGTGCTGCCCGGCACCGGGCCGAAGGCGAACGAGGTGGTCGTCGTCTCGGCGCACCTCGACGGCTACGGATTCGGCGAGCCGGTCGGCGGCGACGGCCTGTACAACGGCGCGTTCGACGATGCCGCCTATGTCGCGACGTTGATCCGCCTCGCCGAGAACCGCGCCGGCAAGGGGTTCCGCCGGAGCGTGCTGTTCGCCGCGTTCACCGGCGAAGAAAAGGGGCTGCTCGGGGCGACGTGGTTCACGCGTGCGCCGACGGTGGCGAAGGCCGACCTCGCCGCCGACATCAACCTCGACCAGCTCCGCCCGCTGTTCCCGCTCCGCGTCCTGACGATGCACGCGATCGACGACACGACGCTGGGCGCGACCGCGAAGTCGGTCGCCGCGTCGATGCACATCGAACTCCGCCCCGACCGCGAGCCCGAGCGCAACCTCGTGCAGCGGGCTGACCATTGGCCATTCCTCAAGATCGGCGTGCCCGCGACCGGCTTCGTCTTCGGCTACGACCCCGGCACCGACGCCGAACGGCGATATCGCGAATGGTATCAGGTCCGCTACCACCGCCCGCAGGACGACATGACCCAGCCGATCGACTTCGTCGCCGCGCGGGATTTCAACCGGTTTTTCTACGCGCTGACCGCGGCGGTGGCCGATGCCGACGCGCGCCCGGCGATGATCGCGCACTGACGATCCTCCCCGCCTAGCGGGGAGGTGGCGCGCGCTTGCGCGACGGAGGGGCGGCCGAGCGGGCTCGACGTCTTAGCGTGTCCGACCGCCCCTCCACCACGCGCTGAAGAAGCGCGCGGTCCCCCTCCCCGCAAGCGGGGAGGATCGAGGGTCACTCCCCCGGGCGGTAGGTCCGCTCGACGTGGCCCTTCAGATCGTCGGAATAGAAATACACCGGCCGCAAATCCCCGCTGGCGTAACGCCCGACCTCGTCGGTGAAGTGCGGGGAGGCCGGGTGGCCGCTCTCGCCGCCGGCGGTGACGGCCCACGCCTTCACTTTCGGTCCGAATTCGACGACCGCGACGAAGCTGTTGCCGCTCGTGCCGTACCAGCGCTTCGTGCCGGGGTAGGCGTGCGAGCCGAACGACGCAAGCGACCCCCAGCGCGCCGAGGTGAAGGGGATGGGGGTGCTCGGCTTCGCGTCGCTGAACGGCTGGACGATGTCCGCCGTCGTCCGCTGGAAGCGGTTGACCTCGCCCCATGCGACGTCGGTCGTGCCCCATTCGCGGCTCAGCCGGGCGAGCGCGGCGTCGAGCGCGTCGAGGCGCTGCGCCGGGGTCGCCGCGGTCGCGATCCAGTCCCACGGGGTCAGCCGCGCCGCCTTCGCCGGGGCCTCGGCGACGTGCCACAGCGCCTCGCCCCAGAAAATCGCGAGCGTCGTCGCGTGCGACGGTGCCGACGCCCGACGGTCCCAGTTGCGCAGCGTTTGCAGCGGTGCGGACAGTCGTGCGCGACGCGGATCGCCCGCCGGCAGCGCGTCATAGGCGGTGAACAGCGGCGGCAGCATGCGATCGAACGCGGGCTGCGCCGGGTCGTAGGCGAGCTTCATCAGCCCGGCCGGGGTCAGGTCGCGGATGCCGGCAAGCAGCGCGGTCGCATGGTCGCCGCGCGGGTTTGCCCCGGCCTGGTCCATATATTTCGGGAAGGCGGCCGCCTTCGGACTGTCGGCCCCCGCCGCGCGCCACGGCGCGTCGTTCGAATTGTACAGCCACCCTCCCGCCGGGTTGCGGACCGTCGGCAGGTCCTTAAGATCGTGAAGCCCCTGCCACGCCGTCGCAGGGTCGCTGCCGTCGACGGGGGCGCGATAGTCGAAGCGGTCGTCGCGCTTGGGGACGAACTGCGGGTGGAGATAGGCGATGCCGCCGTCGGCCCCGGCGAGGATCGTGTCGTTCGACGAATTCGCCTTGAGCCCGGCGACGCCGAGATACTCGGCAAAGCTGATCGTCTTGGTCCGCAGCCAGCTCTGTTCGAGCGCGGGCAACGGCCGGTTCATCAGCCCCAGCGCGATCCACTTGCCGCCCTCCGACCGGACGATCGGGCCATGCTGGCTACGCCAGGTGTGGAAGGTCCGGCTGGCCAGGCTGCCGTCCGGGGTCCGGTAACGCAGCGTCACGTCGACCAGCGTCATCGGACGACGTTCGCGCCCGAACCGATAGACCGCGCCGCTGCGGCTTTCGACCATCGTCTCGGCGAACTCGTCGACCGCGTCGACCCCGCTCGACGTGTGCATCCAGCCGAGATGCTCGTTGAACCCCTGGTAGATGAAGAACTGCCCCCACGTCGACGCGCCGTAAGCGTGGAGCCCGGTGTCGCTCGTCATCTCGAGCTCGGAGCGGAAGAAGAACGAGGTGTGCGGATTGATCAGCAGCAGCGCATGGCCGTCCTTGGTCGCCTTGGCCGCGATGGCGATGCCGTTCGACCCGCGCGGCTCGGCGTCGCTTAGTGCAGCGCGGTCGAGCGCGACCTTCGGCGCGGTGCCGCCGTAGAACTTTGCCAGCGCGCCGAGGTCCGCGCGCTCGATGTCGCCGCCGATGCTGCCCTCGGTGAACGACAGCGCCATCCACGGCTCGAAATGCGTCAGCACCTTCGGGTGCACGTCGGGGTGCGTCGCGAGGTAGAAATTGAGCCCGTCGGCCCACTCGTCCATCAGGACGCGCAGCCAGAACGGACTCGCAAGATAGTCGGCCTGCAGGTCGGCCGGGTCGATGAACAGCCGCTGGCGAAGGTCGGCCCAGATCGCGGTCTCGCCCTGCGCCTCGGCGGTCCGCCCGAGCGCGGTCAGGTAATTCGCCTCGATCCGGGGAAAATCGTCCTCGGCCTGTGCGTAGATCGCGCCGAACACCGTATCGCCGTCGGTCCTGCCGTGGACATGCGCGATGCCCCAGTCGTCGCGGGTGATGGTCACGCGCGCGGCGATGGCGCGCAGCGTCTCGGGCGAATGGAGCGGCGGCGGCGGGGTCGCGGCCGCCGGGAAAGCGGCGAGGAAGACAAGCCCGGTGGCGAGGGCGCGGAATGACGTTATGCTCATGGGCCGAAGGCTAGGGCGCGCGTCCCGGGCGGGCAAGGGAGCGGCGATGCGATATTGGCTGGCACTGATGATCGCGGCGTGGTCGACCGTCGCGACCGCCGCTCCGGTCCTCCTCCGCCCGGCGGCGGTATTCGATGGCGCGGCGATGCACGCCGGCTGGGCGGTGCTGGTCGATGGCGACAGGATCGTCGCGGCGGGGCCGGGGCTCGCGCTGCCGCCGGGCGCGACCACGATCGACCTGCCCGGAGCGACGCTGCTGCCCGGGTTGATCGAGGGGCACAGCCACCTGTTCCTCCACCCGTACAACGAGACGCCGTGGGACGATCAGGTGCTCCACGAGCCGCTCGCGCTGCGGACCGCGCGGGCGGTCGTCGCGGCGAAGGCGACGTTGCTGGCGGGGTTCACCACCGCGCGCGACCTCGGCACCGAGGGCGCGGGCTATGCCGACGTCGGGCTCAAGCGCGCGATCGACGAGGGGATCGTGCCGGGGCCGCGGCTGCTCGTCGCGACGCGCGCGCTCGTCGCGACAGGCGC
>CAXTPH010000056.1:0-11418 GCA_964245955.1 uncultured Sphingomonadaceae bacterium
TCGGCGATGGCAGCGTCGACGGCGTCCGCCTGCTCGCGCCGGCATCGATCGCGATGATGCGCGCGCCGCAGTGGCGGTATGACGGGAATAACGGCGACACCGAGGGCGGGCTGTTCTGCGCCTGGGGGCTTGGCGTCCATCTGCTTGGCACCACCCCGGGGTGCCGCGACGCGCTGTTCGCCGATCAGCGCGCGCATTATGGGCATTCGGGCGAGGCCTATCATTTGCGGTCGGGCCTGTGGCTCGATCCCGCCGCGGCGCGCGGGGTCGCCTTCGTCGCCACCGCCAACCCCGAGCCGCCGCCGCTCGCCGCCGATTCGGCCTTCACCGCGGTCGAACGGCGACTCGCGGTCGGTCCGAGTCGGCAGGGGCGGCGCTGAGCGAAACCAGCGTTTTGCCCCCTGCGGTACACCGCCGCGCAGCCGGTTTCGACACCTGCTTCAACGATGACGGCCAAGCCGTTGACCTTGTTCGTTCACCATCAAAACCCCATATTCCTCTTGCGTCTTCACGCGGTTCGGGCACTATCTGTAGCCGGTGATCCGGGGGCGGACACAAGTCGTGGTGGTGCGGAACAAATCCGCATCACCACGGACCGCTCCCTCGACCGGGAGAACGAAAAAAGAACATTGGCGAAGCCGCCGCGATCGTGGACAAGGGTGTCCGGCAAGTGTGCCGCCCCGTCCACGTGGCTCGAGCGGCAGGGTGGAGTGACGACGATGACGTTCAGTGATGCGGCGGTTCTGGAGGCTCCGGCTGAGACGACGGCGAACGGGCCCGCGCCGCGCGAGGCGGCCGCGCCGCGCGGGTCGAGCACGGTGATGCCGTGGAAATGGCCGGTGACGGTCGATCGCAGCCGCGACGCGCTGCTCACCGATTTCGGGCGCGAGACGCTCAAGGACCGCTACCTGCTCCCCGGCGAATCGTACCAGGACCTGTTCGCCCGCGTCGCCTCGGCCTACGCCGACGACGCGCCGCACGCGCAGCGGCTGTACGACTATATCTCGAAGCTCTGGTTCATGCCGTCGACGCCCGTCCTGTCGAACGGCGGCACCGGGCGCGGGCTGCCGATCTCGTGCTACCTCAACTCGGTCGGCGATTCTCTCGAGAAGATCGTCGACACGTGGAACGAGAACGTCTGGCTCGCGGCACGCGGCGGCGGCATCGGCACCTATTGGGGCCACGTCCGCGGCATCGGCGAGCCGGTCGGGCTCAACGGCAAGACCAGTGGCATCATCCCGTTCGTGCGCGTCATGGACAGCCTCACCTTGGCGATCAGCCAGGGGTCGCTGCGCCGCGGCTCGGCGGCGGTCTATCTCGACGTCAACCACCCCGAGATCGAGGAATTCCTCGAAATCCGCAAACCGAGCGGCGACTTCAACCGCAAGGCGTTGAACCTCCACCATGGCGTCCTCGTCACCGACAAGTTCATGGAGGCGGTCCGCGCGGGGTCGAGCTGGGACCTGATCAGCCCGAAGACCGGTGACGTCCGCGCCACCGTCGACGCACGCGGCCTGTTCACCAAGCTCGTCGAGACGCGGCTGGCGACCGGTGAGCCGTATATCGTCTTCATCGACCATGTGAACGACGCGATGCCGAAGCATCAGCGCGACGTCGGCTTGCGCGTCTCGACGTCGAACCTGTGCTCGGAAATCACGCTGCCGACCGGGGTCGACCAGTACGGCCGTGACCGCACGGCGGTCTGCTGCCTGTCGTCGCTCAACCTCGAAATGTGGGACGACTGGCAGGGCAACAAGTCGTTCATCGAGGACGTCATGCGTTTCCTCGACAACGTGCTCAGCGATTACATCGAACGCGCCGAACCCGAGATGGAGCGCGCGCGCTACGCCGCCGAGCGCGAGCGCTCGGTCGGCCTCGGCGTGATGGGGCTGCACAGCTTCTTCCAGGCGCGCGGCATCGCCTTCGAAGGCGCGATGGCGAAGTCGTGGAACATGAAGATCTTCCGCCACATCCGCGCGCAGGTCGACGAGGCGTCGATGCACCTCGCCAACGAGCGCGGCGCGTGCCCCGACGCCGCCGACGCCGGGGTGATGGAGCGCTTCAGCTGCAAGATGGCGATAGCGCCGACCGCGTCGATCTCGATCATCACCGGCGGCACCAGCGCGTGCGTCGAGCCGATCCCGGCGAACATCTACACCCATAAGACGCTGTCGGGGTCGTTCTCGATCCGCAACCCGTTCCTCGAGAAGCTGCTGACCGCCAAGGCGAAGAACAGCGAGAACGTGTGGAACTCGATCCTCGAGCAGGGCGGGTCGGTCCAGCACCTCGACTTCCTCACCCCCGACGAGAAGGCGGTGTACCGGACGGCGTTCGAGATCGACCAGCGCTGGCTGCTCGAGCTCGCCGGCGATCGGACGCCGTACATCGACCAGGCGCAGAGCCTCAACCTGTTCATCCCGGCCGACGTCGAGAAGTGGGACCTGCTGATGCTTCACTTCCGCGCATGGGAACTGGGGATCAAGTCACTGTATTATCTGCGCTCGAAATCGATCCAGCGCGCCGGGTTCGCCGGCGGGGTCGAGGCCGACAACACGCCCGACCTGCGCCAGGTCGAGCTCGCGCCGAACGATTACGACGAGTGCCTTGCCTGTCAGTAAGGCGCCCCCGCGCGGGTAACCGCGCGGGACCGGCCGGGGCGCGTTGCCCCGGTGGGCGGGTGAGGGGGTTGGGTTCGCGCATTCCACGACGTGCGAACCGGACCCCCTCGCTTACCGACAGGCCTAACCACCCGGCCTTCGCCGGGATGACGAACTGAAGATTTACGGAGCGAAAACCATGTCCCTGCTCAAGTCCTCGAACACCTACAAGCCGTTCGAATACCCATGGGCGTTCGACTTCTGGAAGCGCCAGCAGCAGATCCACTGGATGCCAGAGGAGGTGCCGCTCGGCGAGGATTGCCGCGACTGGGCGCAGAAGCTGACCGAGCACGAGCGCAACCTGCTCACCCAGATCTTCCGCTTCTTCACCCAGGCCGACGTCGAGGTGCAGGACTGCTATCACGAGAAATACGGGCGGGTGTTCAAGCCGACCGAGGTCAAGATGATGCTGACCGCGTTCAGCAACATGGAGACGGTCCACATCGCCGCGTACAGCCACCTGCTCGACACGATCGGCATGCCCGAAAGCGAATACAGCGCCTTTCTCAACTACAAGGAAATGCGCGACAAGCACGAGTATATGGCGACCTTCGGGGTCGACAACGATGCCGATATCGCCCGCACGCTGGCGATGTTCGGCGGCTTCACCGAGGGGCTGCAGCTGTTCGCCAGCTTCGCGATGCTGATGAACTTCCCGCGCTTCAACAAGATGAAGGGCATGGGCCAGATCGTGACGTGGAGCGTCCGCGACGAGAGCCTTCACTGCGAGGGCATCATCAAGCTGTTCCACGCCTTCTGCGCCGAAACCGGCGTGCTGACGTCGAAGATCCGCGACGACATCGCCGACGTCTGCATGCGAACAGTCCGCCTCGAGGACGCGTTCATCGACCTCGCCTTCGAAATGGGCCCGGTCACCGGCATGACGCCGAAGGAGATCAAGCAGTACGTCCGCTTCACCGCCGACTGGCGCCTCAAGCAGCTCGGCATGAAGCCGATCTACATGATCGACGAACACCCCCTGCCGTGGCTGTCGCCGCTGCTCAACGGCGTCGAGCACGCGAACTTCTTCGAAGCCCGCGCGACCGAATATTCGAAGGCCGCGACCAAGGGCAACTGGAACGAAGTCTGGGACCGCTTCGACCTCCGCAGCGGCGCGAAGGCGGCGGGCGTCGCGGCGGCGGCAAACGAGGGGGACGACGGCGCGCAGGGCGGGTTGCTGGGGGTGGCGGCGGAGTAGATGTCGCCACACGCCGTCTCAAGCGAAAACGGCTACGATCCTCGCGCCGTCGCTAACGCAATCATCGAAGAGTGCCAGAATCTCGGGGTTGGGCTAACAAACCTCGGGCTGCAAAAACTCACTTACTTTGCTCACTCGTTTTATTTGCTACGCACGAATCGCCCGCTGGTTCAGGGCTTTTTTGAGGCTTGGACACACGGCCCCGTTCACCCAGCGATATATGCAGCTTTCAAGCGTTCTGGTGCTGCAGTCATATGCGGATTGGCTAAACGCAGGGACCTTCGAACTGACATTGAGTCAGATATCCCAAAAATCGACGACCCAGATTTCGATGCAGTGATACGCCAGACCTTAGTGTCATTCGGCTCCCTGTCTGCGGGACAACTTGTTCGATTATCCCATGCCCGAGATGGTCCATGGGATGTCGTGTACAAGAAAACCAAGTCTCAATCTGTGATGGGACTGCGGATATCTAATGACCTAATCAAAGACCGTTTCAAATACCATAAACTTTCTGTGGCTGAACTTGCACAGGTTGGAGAACCGGATGAAGATTCCCCCCTTACCGCCGACTGATCTGGCACGAATTGCCATGTTGCCTGTGCATATGCAGCGCCCAGCGTTGCAACAGGTCAAAGGCGGTGCGCAAGGGCCGAATTATAACCCTACTCGGAAGCAATTACCCGATATCGTAAATCGACAGCCAGGGCCATTCGTCGCGGAACGTGCACCTTGGAATATAGTTAGGGAAAACCTAGGCAGGGCGTGTCGTTCAGACGCCGAAGAGAAAATGAATCTTCCTGTTGCGAAGTCGACTTATGATTATTGTGTGGAACACGACGTCCGCGCAGTCGAACTAAATGGATATCCTATTACATTCTCAGTTGGCGTAAGGCTCGTTTGTTGGGCGCCGGCACTTTTCATATATCAAGATCGCTTAAGTGTCCCGTTCTTTGACATGCGGCGCGGACGAAGCCTCACATCTGAAGGCATTCGCTTTATATTCTCAGCAATGGACATTGCATTGCGCATCAACAACCCAGACTTTGCTGAGGTGGAGTTTGAAGTGTTGAAATTCGACCTCGGTGATGTTCGAGGATTGCGAGCTATACGCGAGCAGGGCCAACAGCTTTTGTCTTATGACGAGTTGGAAACCAGGGTCGCCGTAACGCAAGCGATCTGGATTGAGGTTCTTAGCGAACGTGTTGTGGAAGAGCGGCGCGCACAATCGCGCAGCGGCGGTGGTTTTTTCGGCTAGTCCTGCGCCGGTGGACGCAGAAGCGCGAGCTGGGTCGCTCCAACCACGGAGCGCGTTGTTCCTTGGGGAATTGACTGCGACAGATTGATTAGCGCAGGTCCTGGGATTGTGTCCTCGAGCACTGGGCCGAGTCAGATCAGGTGCAGCCCTACATAAATTCGTTCATGCACGTCGAATGGTTGGTTCGGCGGGGCGGCAAGTCAATCGGCCGGCCGAGATATCGCTGTCCTACACCCTCGCCGATGCGGTAATTTTTTGCTCGGCGATTCGGGATGCGGGAGGATGGGATCGGTGATGGTGACTTTGGCGGGCATCCGTGGGGCGTCGACCGCCGGGGCGGGCAAAAGCGGATATACGTCGTGAGCATCGCCTTAGGTGTAAACTTCATAGGATTCGCGCCGGCTAAGTCATTCTGATGGCGGGCGGATTGCTCGCGCTGCTCGACGACGTCGCGGCGCTGGCCAAGGTCGCGGCGGCGACGCTCGACGATACTGCCGGGCTGACGGCGAAGGCGGCGGTCAAGGCGGCGGGGGTGGTGATCGACGACGCGGCGGTGACGCCGACCTATGTCACCGGCTTCGCCGCGGCGCGCGAGCTGCCGATCGTCGGGCGCATTGCTCTGGGCAGCCTGCGCAACAAGCTGCTGTATCTGCTCCCCGCGAGCCTCGCGTTGAGCGCGCTCGCGCCATGGGCGATGACGCCGCTGCTGATGGCGGGCGGCGTCTATCTATGCGTCGAAGGGGTCGAGAAGCTCGTCGCCGCGGGCGGCGGCGGGCATGGCGCGACCGATGAAGCGCGCGACGAGGCGAGCCTCGTCGCCGGTGCGATCCGCACCGACCTCGTCCTGTCGGCCGAGATCATGGCGATCACGCTCGGCACCGTCGCCAGCGAAAGCTTCGTCAACCGCGCGGTCGTCCTCGCCGTCGTCGGGGTCGGCATCACCGTCCTCGTCTACGGCGCGGTCGCGCTGATCGTGAAGGCCGACGACGCCGGGGTCGCGCTGGCGCGGTTGCGCGGTGCCGGGGCAGGGCCGCTGCGCGTCATCGGGCGCGGGCTGGTGACCGGCATGCCCAGGCTGCTCACGGGGCTGGCGGGCGCGGGGCCGGCGGCGATGCTGTGGGTCGGCGGCGGGATCGTCCTCCATGGCCTTGCCGGGTACGGCGTCGCCGGGCCGGCCGAGCTCGTCGAGGGCGGCGCGGTCGCGGCGGGGGCGGTCGCCGGGCCGGTCGCGGCATGGTTCGCCGGCGCGCTCGGTGCCGGGATCGTCGGTGTCGCGATCGGCGGGATCGTCGTCGCCGGGCTGCACGCGTGGCAGCGATGGCGCGGCCACTGATCGACCCCGACCATGTCGCCGCGCTGCTCCAGGCGTGCGCGCGGGCGGGGGAAAGCGCGACCTATGCCGAGGTGCTGGCCGCGCTCGGCCTCGGCTTCAGCCGGCCGAAGATGCGCGCGTTGTGCGCGGTGCTGTTCGACGTCGACGCCGCCGAGCGCGGGGCGGGGCGGCCCGACCTCGCGGTGCTCGTCGTCCGTCAGAGCGACCGGCTGCCGGGGCAGGGCTGGTGGCTCGGGCGGAGCGATTACAGCGGCTTGTTCGTCGGGGCTCAGGCGGCGGCGTATGTCGCGCGGGCGCAGGCGGCGGTGTTCGCGTTCTGGGCTACTCGGCCCCCGCCTTGAATGTGTCGCAGCCGGCGACCGTGCCGTCTGCGATGCCCTGCTGGAGCCAGTGGACGCGCTGCGCGCTGCTGCCATGGGTGAAGCTGTCGGGGCTGACGGTGCCCCGCGCCTGGCTCTGCAGCCGGTCGTCACCGATCGCGGTCGCCGCCTTGACCGCCTCCTCGACGTCGCCGGGCGACAGCAGCTGCGGGTTGGCGTGCGCCCAGACCCCGGCGAAGCAGTCGGCTTGGAGCTCGAGCCGCACCGAGACGGCGTTGCGCTGCCGCGCCGAGCCGCGCGACATCGCCGCCTCGGCTTGGTCGGAGATGCCGAGCAGCTTTTGGACGTGGTGGCCGATCTCGTGGGCGATGACGTACGCGTCGGCGAAGTCGCCGGGCGCGCCGAAGCGGCTCGACAGCTCCTCGAAGAAGCTGGTGTCGAGGTAGACCTTCTGGTCGGCCGGGCAATAAAATGGGCCCGACGCCGACGAGACCTCGCCGCAGCCGCTCGGCTTGTCGCGGCCGTTGTAGAGGACAAGCCTGGGGTCGACATAGCGGACGTTCGCCTGCTCGGGGAGGAGCTTGGCCCAGGTGTCCTCGGTCGAGGCGAGGACCTTGCGGACGAAGCGCTTCGACGAGTCCTCCTGCCCCGGGGCAGCAGCCGGAGCGTCGCGGGCGATGCTGTCCTGCGGCTGACCGATCTGCGCGGTCGGGGCACTGCCGCTCCCGCCGAGCATGCTGCCGATGTTGCCGAGGCCGCCGAAGATCAGCACGATGATGCCGAGGACGACCACCCCGCCGCAGCCGAAGCGGCTGAGGACAAAGCCGAACAGCATTGGCACCAGCCCGCCGCCGAACCCGCCGCCACCGCCGCCGCCGAAGCCGAAGCCGCCGCCGCCGCCCTGGCCGCGGTCGTCCTCGACATTGTCGCTCTCGCGTTCGTCGTCCAGCCGCATCGGCCTCTGCTCCATCACTGCGGCGGCGTAACGCACCGTCGCCGTATCTCGTGCCGCGCCATATCTCGACGCGGCAACGTCATGCTATGGCCCGCGGCGGAGAGTCAAAGCCATGCTCGCACGCCGTTTCCTGTGGATCGTCGCCGCTGTCATCGTCCTCGTCATCGGCGCGGCGCTGGCGTACCGCCTGTTCGGCCAGCAGCTGTTGACCGCGGCGCTGGTGCCGCCGGTCAGCTACGCCGACAGCCCGAAGGCCGCCGGTCCCGACTATGCGACGCTCGCCGGGTGGGACGCCAACCCCGGGCTGCCAACCGACCCCGCGCGCTGGACTCCGCCAGGTTTCGCACCCGCGCCGCACCCGCACGTCGCCGTCTTCTTCGTCACGCCGACGGTCTATATCGGTCGCGACCGCTGGACGATGCCGTTCGACGATGCCGCGACCAACGCGCGGCTCGCGCTGTTCCTGCGCACCCAGGCGAGCGTGTTCAACGGCGTAGGCGCGGTCTGGGCGCCGAAATACCGCCAGGCGACACTCGGCGCATTTCTGACCGACCGTCCCGACGCCGCGCGCGCGCTCGATTTCGCCTATGCCGATGTCCTCCGTGCGTTCGACGCGTTCCTTGCCGCCGCGCCGAAAGATGCGCCGATCGTCCTCGCCGGGCACAGCCAGGGATCGCTCCACCTGCTGCGGCTGCTCCGTGATAGGGTCGCGGGCAAGCCGCTCGCCGCACGGATAGTCGCGGTCTATGCGATCGGCTGGCCGATATCGATCGAGGCCGACCTGCCTGCGCTCGGCCTGCCGGCGTGCGCCCGCGCCGAGGCGACGGGGTGCATCCTGAGCTGGCAGAGCTTCGCCGAACCCGCCGACTATGCCGCGGTCCGCGCGCAGTTCGATCGCGAACCCGGCCATCGCGGCACGCATATCCTGTGCACCAATCCGATCCTTGGCACGCTGGGGGCCGCCGCCGTCGCGCCGGCGCGCAATATCGGCGCGCTCGTCCCGGCGAAGAGCGGTACGACGGCATCGGTCGTCGCGGGTAGCGTCGGCGCCACATGCCGGCCGTCGGGCATCCTCGACATCGGCGAGCCACCGGCGGGGTTCGACACCTACGTCCTCCCCGGCAACAATTACCACGTCTATGATTACATGCTGTTCTGGGCAAATCTTCGAGCCGACGTCGAACGGCGGGTCGGTGCCTTCGCCGGATGATCGTCGATGCAGCCACTTTCAGGGCCGAGCTGCCGACCGGCGGGCGGCTTGCCGGGCTCGACGTCGGGACGCGGACGATCGGGATCGCGACATGCGATGCCGGGTGGAGCTTCGCCACCGCGCTATTCACGATCCGGCGGACCAAGTTCATGCCCGATCTCGCGATCCTCAAGAACCTGCTGACCAAGGAGCGGATCGTCGGGCTAGTCGTCGGATTGCCGCTGAGCATGGACGGGACCGACAGCCCACGCACCCAGTCGGTCCGTCAGTTCGCCAAGTCGATCGAGCTGCCGCTCGCCCGCCCGATCCTGCTATGGGACGAACGCTGGTCGACGCAGGCGGTCGAGCGCGCGCTGATCGACGCCGACCTCAGCCGCGCCAAGCGCCACGAGATGATCGACAAGCTCGCCGCCGCCTATATCCTGCAAGGTGCGATCGATGGGCTGATGGCGGGCACGCTGCTCGGTTGAGCCGTGCACCCGCCGCGCCCGCCCGCCCTTTCCGTGACGCGTCGCAGCCGCTAGACCGGCGATGATGACGCCAGCCTTCCCGCCGATCTCGCTGCCCGAAGGCGTCCACCCGTTTCCCCATCGCCACCTGCTCGGTATCGCCGACCTCAAACCGTGGGAGATCACGTGGCTGCTCGACGAGGCCGAGAGCTGGGTCGAGATCAACCGGGGCCTGCGCAAGCACGACGACCGGCTCAATGGTTTGACGCTGATCAACGCTTTCTTCGAGAACTCGACCCGGACGCTGCTCAGCTTCGAGATCGCCGGCAAGCGGCTCGGCGCCGACGTCGTCAACATGACGGTCGGCGCGTCGTCGGTGAAGAAGGGCGAGACGTTGCTCGATACCGCGCTGACACTCAACGCGATGCATTCCGACATGATCGTCATCCGTCACGGCGAGTCGGGCGCGGTGCAGTTGATCGCCGAGAAGGTCGATTGCCCGGTCTTGAACGCCGGCGACGGGCGCCACGAGCATCCGACGCAGGCGTTGCTCGACGCGCTGACGATCCGGCGGCGCAAGGGGCGGATCGAGGGTCTGACGGTGGCGATCTGCGGCGATATCCTCCACAGCCGGGTGGCGCGGTCGAACTTCCAGCTGCTCGGCAGCCTGGGGGCTAAGGTCCGCGCGGTCGCCCCGCCGACCCTAATCGGAGCTGATGTCGATCGTCTCGGTGTCGACGTCTTCACCGAGATGGACGCCGGGCTCGACGGCGCCGATGTCGTGATGATGCTCC
Source organism: uncultured Sphingomonadaceae bacterium (assembly GCA_964245955.1). Lineage (GTDB taxonomy): Bacteria > Pseudomonadota > Alphaproteobacteria > Sphingomonadales > Sphingomonadaceae > Polymorphobacter_B. The sequence goes on from CAXTPH010000056.1 coordinate 10,175, forward strand.
GCCTCCAGCGCGAGCGGATGAGCGGGGCCTACGTCCCCTCGACCCGCGAGTATTTCCACTTCTACGGCCTGACGACGAAGCGGCTCGCGGCGGCGAAGGCTGACGTGCTGGTGATGCACCCAGGACCGATGAACCGCGGCGTCGAGATCGCGACCGAAGTCGCCGATGATATTGCCCGCTCGGCGATCGGCGAGCAGGTTGAAATGGGGGTCGCCGTGCGGATGGCGTGCCTTGACGTGCTGACCCGCCGCCAGCGCGGGGTGGCGGGGTGGTGATCGCGCTCGTCAACGCCCGGGTGATCGATCCGGCGTCGGGCCGCGATGCGCCGGGCAGCGTCATCGTCCATGACCGCGTCATTGCATCGATTGATGGTCCCGTTCCGGCGGAGGCCCGCGTCATCGACTGCGGCGGGCGGATCGTGGCCCCCGGGTTGATCGACGCCGGGGTGTTCGCCGCCGACGCCGCCGCATGCCTCGCCGGCGGGATCACGCGGGTGGTGCTGATGCCCGACCGATCGCCGCCGCTCGACGACCCGGCGCTGATCGAGTTCGCGCAGCGGATCGGCAAGCCCGACGTCTGGGTCCACCCGCTCGCCGCGGCGACGCAGGGGCTGGCGGGAGTCGAGCTCGCCGAGATCGGGCTGTGCCACGCCGCCGGTGCGGTCGGCGTCGCCACCGGGCGCGGCGCGATCGCCGACGCCGGCGTCATGCTCCGCCTGCTGCAATATGCGAGCGGATTCGACCTCGTTGTCGTCACCCATGCCGAGAACGCGGCGCTGACCGCGGGGGCGGTGGCGACGGCGGGCGAATTCGCGACGCGGCTCGGGCTGCCCGCGGCACCGGCCTACGCCGAGGCGATCGCGGTCGCACGCGACATCCGGCTCGCCGCAGCGACGGGTGCGCGGCTGCACATTCGCCAGGTGACGACCGCCGAAAGCATCGACCTCGTCCGCGCTGCCAAGGCGGCCGAGATCCGCGTGACATGCGGCGTCACGCCAGGGCATTTCCTTTTAGGCGAACAGTCGGTTACCGGCTATCGAACCTTTGCCCGGCTCTCGCCACCGCTGCGCCACGACGACGACCGGCGCGCGGTGCTCGCGGCAATCGCCGACGGCACGATCGACGTCGTCTCCAGCGGCCACGACCCGCGGACGCAGGAGGACAAGCGCCTGCCGTTCGCCGACGCCGCCCCCGGGATGGTCGGGGCGGAGACATTGCTGGCGCTCGCGGGCACGCTGGTCCGCG
>CAXTPH010000057.1:0-11302 GCA_964245955.1 uncultured Sphingomonadaceae bacterium
GTCGGGCATCGACACGCGCTCGGGGTTGAGGAAGCGCTCGAACAACAGGCCGTGCTGAAGCGGGTCGAGGTCGGTGATCGTCAGCGCCCAGGCGACGACCGATCCCGCGCCCGAGCCGCGCCCGGGGCCGACCGGAATCCCCTGCGCCTTCGCCCATTGGATGAAGTCGGCGACGATCAGGAAATAGCCGGGAAAGCCCATGCCGGCGATGACGTCGAGCTCGAACGCGCAGCGCTCGCGGTACGGCGTCGCGGCGTCGCCATCGAGGCCGAGCGCCTCCAGTCGCAGGTCGAGCCCGGCGGTCGCCGCCGCCGCGAGCGCCGCCTTCTCCGCCGCCGGATCGCCGGCGAGGCTCGGCAGGATCGGCTCACGCGACGGCGCCTTGTACGCGCAGCGCTGAGCGACGACGAGCGTGTTGGCGCACGCCTCGGGCAGGTCGGCGAAGCGGTCGAGCATCGCCTTCGCGGGTTTCAGCCAATGCTCGGGGTTCGACCGCCGCCGCTCGCTCGTCTCTACATAGGCGCTGTCGGCGATGCACAACATGACGTCGTGCGCGGCGTGGACCTTGGCCTCGAGGAAGCGCGCGGGATTGGTCGCGACGAGCGGCAGCCCGCGGGCGTGCGCCAGTTCGATCAGTCCGGCTTCGGCCTTGTTTTCAATTGGATCGCCGCTTCGGCTCAGTTCGACATACAGCCGGCCGGGGAACAGCGCGACCAGCGCGTTGGCATAAGCGGCGGCGTCCTGCCCGTCGCCGAGCAGCCGCGCGAGCGCGCCTTCCGGCCCCGCCGTCAGCGCGATCAGCCCGTCGGTCCGCCCCTGCAGTCCGCCCAGCGTCAGGTGCGGCTCGTCGGCGGCGTCGCAGCCGAGATGCGCCTCGCTGACGATCGCGATCAGGTTGTCGTAGCCGGTCTTGTCCTGCGCGAGCAGCACGAGCCAGTCGCACGTCATCCGCCCGGCGGGCGTCCGCGACCCCGGCCGCTCGACGGCCACCAGCGCGCCGATGATCGGCTGGACGCCGGCGTCCTTGCACGCCCCGGAGAATTCCATCGCGCCGAACATGTTGTTGCGGTCGGCAAGCGCGACCGCCGGCAGCTTCATCGCCTTGCACGCCGCCGCGATCGCCTCGGGTGTCATCGCCCCTTCGAGCATCGAATAGGCCGACTGAACGCGGAGGTGGACGAACGGAGCGTGGGGCATTGTCCTAGGATAGGGCGCGCTAGGCGATTCGACTAGCGATGACGGATGATTTGGTGTATTAGTCGAATAAGGCACAGGGGGCTGCACGATGGGATGGCAACAGATCGGCTACTGGCTGTGGCTGGCGTTCGTCGTCAGCTGGAATGTCGCGATCCTGTGGACCGGCAGGGTCCGATCGCGCGGTGCCCCGGGCGTCGCGATCGTCTATTTCACCGCCTATGTCGTCGGCTTCGGACTGCTGTTCGCGATGCCGTTCGCGGGATCGGCCCCGTTCGCGTTGGGGCGGTTGCTGCCATCGCGCTGGCTGGTCGCGCTCTGGACCGGAGCGCCCGGCGCGCAAATCGCGCTGGTCGCGCTCGAAGGCGCAGCGTTCGCCTTCGCATGGTGGGCGCGGGTCCATCTCGGGCGGCTGTGGTCGGGGATGCTGACGCTGCGCGAAGGTCACCGCGTGGTCGATTCCGGACCGTACCGGATCGTCCGGCATCCGATCTATACTGCCTTTATCGTGGCGAGCTGGGCGCTGGCGTTGCTGACCGCGACCGCGACCGGGCTGGCGGGAGCCTTGGTCCTGACGCTTGTGATGACGGCCAAGGCGCGCACCGAAGAGGCTCTGCTCCGCCGTGAACTTGGCCGCGGCAATTACGACGATTATGCGCGTCGCACGCCGATGATCGTGCCGTTCGCGCCGCGTTGAAGCGGCGGCACGGTTAGCGCCGGGACGACGCCAGTGGCCCGCTCGAAAAGGCGGCGCCGTCGATCGCGTAGATGACGTGACGGACCGTCTTCCCCGCCATTTGCGCCTCGTGAATACGGTCGGTCAGCTGCCCACCGATCTTTTCCATCGCCCGGCGCGAGCGGAGGTTCGTCTCGCCAACGAGGAACACGGCGCGATTGAAAAATTGCAGTGCATGCCCAACCATCAGCCGCTTCATGTCGGCGTTCGCCGTCCCGCCCCAATGGCCGCGCGCGAGGAAGGTCCAGCCGATCTCGACCTCGCCCGGCTCGACGCGGGCGCGGTCGTAGCGCGAGAAGCCGATCACGGCGCCGCTCGCTGCGTCGGTCGCGACCAGCCCGCCGCCGCTCGCCAGCGCCTCGTCGAAGAAGCGGCGGAAGACCGGCGCCTGCCAGCGGTCGTGCGCCGGGTGGATCGCCCAGATCAAAGGGTCCGACGCGACGGCGAACAGCGCCACCCAATCGGCGGCGGCGAGCGGGCGCAGCGCGACCACGCCGCCCCGCAGCGTCGGCTGGAGATCGGGGATCACCGCGGCGGCGCGAAGACCGACGGCGGCACGTACGAGGTATCGACGCTGTCGATGTTGACCGTCGTCGTGTGCGCCGGGTTGCCATCGGTCTGGATCGCCAGCGTCGGCGCGCAGACCCCCGCGACGGGCCGATAGTCGCGCAATTCGGCGACCTGGCCGCCGACCACGACGCGCGCGACGCGGTGGCTCGCCCGGTCGATCCAGAGGTCGAAGCCCTCTGCTGCGGCGGGGTGCACCGTGATGACGTCATAGACCGTTGCGCCGATCGTTCGCGGGTCGCCGGCGGCGACCGTCGCCGGAAAGCGCGTCGGCATGAAATAAGCGAAGTTGCTCAGATAGGCATCGCGGAGATGGGGCCGGGTCGCGCCCGTCGGTGGTCCGGCATCGACCCCGCCGCCCGGTTGCACGCGCCACGACGTCGTCCCATCGGTCCCGATGTGGCTGACCGGGGCCCCGCCGGGTTCGGTCCGCATCGCCATTGCGAGGCTGGTGATCGCGCTCCACTCCTCATAGGCACCCTCGGGATGGCCGGGCAGCGTGATCCGGCCGCGCTCGTGCCAGCCGGCGATCCGGTCCCATGCCGCCCCGCCGCACGCGGCGCGGGCCTCGGCGAGGATTTTCGCCCCGCGCGTCGCGTCGAGCGGGTCCGCCGCCGCCCCGCCACTGGCGAGCGCCAGCAGCGCCGCCACTCCGATTATCGCTTTCATGCCCACCCCCCGTAGTTGCCGGCGACCCTAGCCGCTCGCGACGGAACCGGAAAGATGGCCGTGCGCCGGGCGAAGACCTATCTGATCGCACGATGGAGCTCGATACCCCCGCGATCGTCGCTGCGGTGCTGCCGCATGGCGAGCACGGCGCGGTCGTGCGCTTTCTGACCGAGCGCGAGGGGCTCGTCGCCGGCTACGTCCCGGGCGGGCGGTCGCGAGCGATGCGACCGGTGCTTCAGCCGGGTAACGGCGTCGCGGTCCGCCTGCGTGCGCGCACCGCGAGCCAGCTTGCCAGCGCGACGGTCGAACTCGTCCGCGGGCGCACCGTGCTCGCGACCGGGCGGGCATCGGCGGCGGCGCTCGACTGGCTGTGCGCGCTGACCGCAACCGCGCTGAGCGAGGCGACGCCGAGCCCGCGCCTGTACGCCGCGCTCGACGGGCTGCTCGACGCGATGACCTATGCCGAGCTGCCTGGGCAATGGCTCCCCGGCGTCGCGCGCTACGAGCTGCTGCTTCTCGCCGAGCTCGGCTTCGGCCTCGACCTGACGGCTTGTGCCGCGACCGGCACAACCGACGATCTCGCCTTTGTCTCGCCGAAGTCGTCGCAGGCGGTCGGGCGGGCGGCGGGGACGCCGTATGCCGCGAAGCTTCTCCCCCTGCCCGCCTTCCTGCATGGCGACGGCACCGCGACCGCGGCCGACATCGGCGACGGTTTGCGCACGACCGGCTGGTTCCTCGAGCGCGACGTGCTGACCGGGCGGGCGGCGGCACTGCTAGCGGCGCGGCAGCGGTTGATCGCCTTGATTTGAGGGGTTTACGCGTTGTCGATCGGGGTCTAGCAGCGCCGCCCTAGGGGGGCTTGCACAAGGACCCCGAATGAACGTCACTCGCTTGCTCGCTGCCGCCGCGATCGTCGGCACGGCCACCCCCGCCCTGGCCGGCGGCTTTTACCTTCAGGAACAGTCGCCGCTCGCCGTCGGCCGTGCCTTTGCCGGCGAAGCCGCCGCCGCCGACTCCGCCGCCACCGTGTTCTACAACCCCGCCGGCATGACCAACCTGCCCGGCGTCAGCGTCGACGCCGGCGGCCATCTGCTGTTCGTCGGGTCGAGCCAGACCGATCGCGGCAGCACGCGTTCGGCGGCGGGCAACCAAGGCAGCTTTCCGACCGGTGGCGGCAACGGCGGCAATCCGTTCGACCAGCCGGTGGTCATTCCGTCGGGCTATCTTTCGGCGCAGATCGAAGGCTCGCGGCTGTGGCTCGGCCTCGGCATCAGCGCCCCGTTCGGGGTCAAGGTCGTCTATGACAACGGCTGGTTCGGCCGCTACGACTCGATCCGTTCCGACGTCGAAAGCCTCAACATCCAGCCGACCGCGGCGTTCAAGCTGACCGATCGCATCTCGATCGGCGCCGGGGTCGACGCCCAGCGGCTGACCGCGAAGCTGACCAGCGCGCTGCCCAACGTCTCGCCGCTGCTCCCCGACGGGCTGCTCGAAATCCGCGGGCAGGACCTCGCCTTCGGCTGGAACGCCGGCGTCAGCGTCGACCTCGGCGCCGTCCGGCTCGGGGCGCACTACCGTAGTCACATCGACCACCAGCTGTCGGGCGTTGCGGCGATCAGCGGGCTGCTCGGCCCGCTCGCGGCGAGCAACGGCGGCACGCGCGGCTTCGCGCCGCTCAGCACGCCCGACATCGCGAGCGTCGGCGCGACCTTCGGCACCGGCAAGCTGCGCCTGCTCGCGGGAGGCAGCTGGTACAAATGGAGCCGGTTCAAGAACCTCGACGTCAACACGCCGTCAGGCGTGACCTTCCTGTCGAGCGCGCAGAACTACCGCGACACGTTCAGCGTCAGCGGCGGGGCCGAATACGCGCTGTCGCCGAAGCTGACGCTGCGCGCCGGCACGATGTACGACCAGACGCCAACACGCGACGCGTACCGCACGACCCGCGTGCCCGACGGCGACCGCATCTGGGCGACGACCGGCGTCACCGCGCAGGTGACCAAGGCGGTCGCGGTCAACCTGTCGTACGCGCACATCTTCGTGAAGAGCGAGCCGATCGACCGCAGCGATCCGCTGTTCGCGGGCACGCCGGCGGTGACGACGGTCAACACGCTGTCGACCAACCGCGGTCATGCCAACGAGATCGCGTCGAGCGTGTCGCTAAGGTTCTGACGGCCTAGCGTCGGGGCGAGCGGTATCCTATCGCTCGCCCCATGCTCGAAGACCCCCGGATTCTCGATACCCCGTTTGCCGACGCGCTGAGCGAGCGCTATCTCGTCTATGCGCTGTCGACGATCACCGCGCGCTCGCTGCCCGATGTCCGCGATGGGCTGAAGCCGGTTCATCGCCGTATCCTGTGGGGCATGCGGCTGCTCAAGCTCGATCCGGCGACCGGCTACAAGAAATGCGCGCGCATCGTCGGCGACGTGATGGGCAAGTATCATCCGCACGGCGACGCCTCGATCTACGACGCGCTCGTCCGGCTCAGCCAGTCGTTCGCGCTGCGCTATCCGCTGATCGACGGACAGGGCAATTTCGGCAACATCGACGGCGATAACGCCGCTGCGATGCGCTACACCGAGGCGCGGCTGACGCTTGCCGCCGCCGACCTGATGGACGGTCTCGACGAGAACAGCGTCGCCTTCCGCGAGACCTACAACGGCGAGGAAGAAGAGCCCGAGGTCTTCCCCGCCGCCTTCCCCAACCTGCTGGCGAACGGAGCGAGCGGCATCGCGGTCGGCATGGCCACCTCGATCCCGCCGCACAACGTCGCCGAGATCGCCGACGCGGCGACGGTTTTGCTCGACAATCCCGAGGCTTCGGTCGGCGACCTGATGCAGCATCTCAAGGGTCCCGACTTCCCCACCGGCGGGGTTGTCGTCGAGCCGGCATCGGCGATCGCCAGTGCCTATGCGACCGGGCGAGGCAGTTTCCGCCTGCGCGCGCGCTGGTCGGTCGAGCCGGCGGGGAACGGAACGTGGGTGATCGCGGTCACCGAGATCCCGTACCAGGTCCAGAAGGGCAAGCTGATCGAGGACATCGCGACCCTGATCAACGACAAGAAGCTGCCGATCCTCGCCGACGTCCGCGACGAATCCGACACCGCGATCCGCCTCATCCTCGAACCGCGGTCGCGCAACGTCGACGCCGCGGTGCTGATGGAGAGCCTGTTCAAGCTGACCGACCTCGAGACGCGCTTTCCGCTCAACCTCAACGTCCTCGACCGCGATCACGTGCCCCGGGTGATGCCGTTGAAGGCGGTGCTGCAGGCGTATCTCGACCACCAGATCGAGGTGACGGCGAAGCGGACGACCTTCCGGCTGGCGAAGATCGACGACCGGCTCGAACTGCTCGACGGCTACCTCAAGGCGTATCTCTCGATCGACGAGGTGATCCGCATCATCCGCGAAGAGGACCAGCCCAAGGCCGAGCTGATCGCGCGCTTCGACCTGACCGACCGCCAGGCCGAGGCGATCCTCAACCTCCGGCTGCGCGCGCTCCGGCGGCTCGAGGAAATCGAGATCACCAAGGAACACAAGACCTTGTCGGCGGAAGCGAAGAAATTGCGCGCGCTGCTCGACAGCCCGAGGGCGCAGGCGAACCGGCTCCGCGACGATCTTGCAAAACTCCGCGCGCGCTATGGCCCCGAGACCGACCTCGGGCGGCGGCGGACCGAGATCGGCACCGCGCCGACGGTGGCGATGATTCCGCTCGAAGCGATGATCGACCGCGAGCCGCTGACGGTGATCGTGTCGGCGAAGGGCTGGATCCGGGCGATGAAGGGGCACGTCGACCTCGCCGCCCCCGACCTGCTCAAGTTCAAGGAGGGCGACGGCCCCGCCTTCGCCTTTCACGCCCACACCACCGACCGCGTCGTGATCGCGGCGGCGACCGGGCGGTTCTACACGCTTGGCGCCGACCGCCTGCCCGGCGGGCGTGGTGCCGGCGAGCCGGTCCGGCTGATGATCGACCTCGACGGCGCGGCGGCGGTCGTCGGGGTGTTCGTTCACCGCGCGGGCGAACGGCAACTGCTCGTCGCGTCGGACGGGCGCGGCTTCGTCGTCGCCGGCGAGGACCTGCTCGCCGAGACGCGCAAGGGGCGGCAGGTCATGACGCCGCGGGCCGGCGCGGCGCTGAAGATCGTGCGCCCGGTTCCGGCAACCGATGATTACCTTGGCGTCATCGGCGACAATCGCAAGCTGTTGATTATCAACCTCGACGACGTGCCGGTGATGGCGCGCGGGCAAGGCGTCGCGCTGCAGAAGTACCGCGACGGCGGGGTCAGCGATGTCACCAGCTTCAGGCGCGCCGACGGCCTGTCATGGGCGATGGGCGGCAGCGGCACCCGGACCCGGACCGAGGCCGACGTCGGGCCGTGGGTCGGCCCGCGCGGCGGCACGGGCCGGATGCCGCCGCAGGGTTTCCCGCGCGACAATAGGTTTGCCTAGCGGCGACGTTGTGAGATAAAGCTAAAACAACAGCTTAGCCGAACAGTCCTGTACGAAGTTCAGAATAAGTTCATACGAACGCATGTCGTTTCGCATCACGAAGATCCTGACGATGAGAAAGAGCGCGTCGCGGCACGGACACGCCAACTCGACGGTGTCGTGATACTGCAGCGCCGGGGTGTAGGACAGCGAAAGCGGAACGCCCCGCCCTACCGCGTCAGCACCCGTGCAACGATCGGATCGAGGTCGGCGGGGAAGCCGGCGGCGATCCAATCGCGCTCGACCTCGCCGAGCTTGCGGCTGACCTCCGGGCCGGGCGCGAGGCCACGCGCGATCAGGTGGCGGCCCGAAATCGGCAGCACCGGCTTCGTCCACGTTGTCACGAACTCGGCCAAGCCGCTGGTTTCGCTGAGCAACCCGCGATCGATCGCGCTGTCGAGCCCATCGCGGTACGCCATTTCACCGAGGCCCCGGCCGCGATCGGCGGTCAGGACGAGCCGCCGGCGCTCGGCATTCGACAGGCGCAGGCGGTGGCCAATGTCGTCGAGCAGCGCCGCGTCGGCCGGGAGCAGCGCCGCCAGCCGCCGCGTGAACGCAGGGGACTTGCCCAACGCCCGCTCGGCCGCGCAGAGGCGAACGAGGTGATCGAGCCGCGCGCGGTCGATCTCGGGGAGCACCGGGGCGAGGATGCCGTGGTCGAGCATCACCGTGAGCGTTGGGACCGGGTCGTCGACGAGCAGCAGCTTCATCACCTCGTCGCGCACCCGCTCGCGCGACAGCGCCATGAGGTCGTTGGCGCGCGCGGCGCAGGCGGAAAGGCCGTCGGCGTCGATCGCTCTCGCGAAGCGCGCCGAGAAGCGGAAGAAGCGGAGGATGCGCAGGTGATCCTCGGCGATTCGGTCGAGCGCGACGCCGATGAAGCGCACCCGCCGCGCGGCGAGGTCGTCGAGGCCGCCGAAGAAGTCGTCGATCGCACCGGTGACCGGGTTGCCGTAGAGGGCGTTGATCGTGAAGTCGCGCCGCGCGGCATCGGCGCGCCAGTCGTCGGTGAAGGCGACGGTTGCATGCCGGCCATCGGTGGCGACGTCGCGGCGGAGCGTCGTCACCTCTGCATGGAAGCCGGGCGCGACGGCGGTGATTGTGCCATGGGCAATCCCGGTCGGCACCGCCTTCAGCCCGGCCGCTTCGAGCCGCGCGACGACGTCGGTAGGCGACAGAATGGTGGCGAAATCGATGTCGCTGACAGGCAGGTTGAGGAGGCTGTCGCGCACTGCGCCGCCGACGAGCCGCGTGGCTCCGCCGACGACGTCGAGCGCGGCGGCGATCGCGCGCGCCCCGGCACCGTCGAACCACAATTGCGGCCCGAGTTTCATTCGAGTCGCCGCGCGAGGTTGACGAGCATCGCCGCCGTCGCCCCCCAGATTTCGTGCGTCTCCCACGCGATGACGTAATACGACCGCAGCCGCCCCTGCCATTCGCTCTGGCGGAGCTGGTGGTTGGCGGGGTCGAGCACGAAGTCGAGCGGCACCTCGAAGATCGACGCGACCTCGTCGGCGGCGGGAACGAGCGGCTGGTTCGGCGGCACGAGGCCGATCACCGGCGTGATCTGATAGCCCGTCCCGGTCGCATAGACGTCGGTGATGCCGATGACGTCGACCGCCGCGGGCTGCAGCGCGACCTCCTCGTGCGCCTCGCGCAAGGCCGCGGCGACCGCATCGGCGTCCTCGGGGTCGATCCGCCCCCCCGGAAACGCCACCTGCCCCGCGTGACGGCGGAGCGTGTCGGTCCGGCGGGTGAACAGGATCGTCGGGCGGTCGTGGGTGACGACCGCGATCAGCACCGCCGCGGGGGTCAGCGACGACGCGGCCTCGCCCTCGTTGCCGGGAAAATCCCAGTCGCCGCGACGCCCGTTCCCCGGTCCGATCGCGCGCGCCAGCCGCTCACGCAGCGTCACGCGGCGAACGCGAAGAACACGCCGCCGCTCCATAGCCCCGGCGGGGTCGCGTCCTCGGCCAGCGCCCAGTCGGCGAGCTCATAGAAGGTCGCCCGGTTGATCAGCGCCTCCATGCCGCCGCGGACCATGACATACGGGCGCGGCGTGCCGTCTTCGGCGGCCGCGGCCCGGAGGAGATTGGCAGGCCCGGCAACGACATGGTCGCCGGTGTTGAGGCGAAAGGCGAGCGTGCGGTCGCGCGCCTGCCCTTCGCTCGTTGCCGCCACCGCGACGAACGGCGCGTCGTCGACGGCGATGTCGAGCTTTTCGCCGGGCGTGACGAGGACATAGCCGCCGTCCGCCTCGCGCCGCAGGATCGTCGAGAACAGCCGGACGAGTTCGGGGCGGCCAATCGGCGTCCCCTGATGGAACCACGTCCCGTCGGCGGCGATCCGCATCTCGCTGTCGCCGCAGTGCGTCGGGTGCCACTGGTCGACCGGCGGCAGCTTGCGGTCGGCAAGCAGCGCGGCGATTTCGGCAAGCGTCGGGGCGGTATCAATCGGCATCGCCTCTCCTATAGTGCGCGCCGGTCCTAACAACGAGTCCAGCCGATGCCGCGGTCCGCCCTCCTCGTTGTCCTGCTGCTCGCCGCGCCGGGGCGGGCAACCCCGGTCGTCGAGCCGGGCAAGGCGTGCGAGCCGTTCGTCGATCCGCGCGAGATTCGCCTGCGTGTCCCCGACCGCGTCGTCACCGGGCGGATCGTCGGCGGGTCGCTGCACGAGCCCGACGACACCCCGCTCGACGTCGGCCAGCAGATCATCTTCGGCACGGCGACACTTGACGCGAGCGACGGCGGCGCACCATTTCCGATCAGCTACATCTACGTCCGCGCCGGCGACTGCCGCGGCTGGCAGCCCGGCCGAGGCGGACGCTTCATCTTCGACCTGCTCGACGATCACGCCGCCAATGGCGCGCTCCGCGTCATGCGCTATGCGCCGGCACCGCGCTGACCGGGCGGAGGGCGGCGACGGCGGGAAGCGGCGTGGCGCCCGTACGGCGCAGCAGCAAGCGGTGGCGGTCGACCGGGCCGGGCAGGCTCCAGCCGCCGGTGGCGGCGGCGTCGAACCCGAACGGTCCGTAATAGCTCGCATCGCCGATCAGCACGATCGGGCCGATGTCGCGCGCATCGGCGACGGCGAGCGACGCCGCGAGCAGCCGTCGCCCGAGGCCGAGGGTGCGCGCGTCGGCCGCGACCACGACCGGACCGAGGAGGGTCAGTGGCGTCGCCGCATCGGCGATGGCGAGCTCGACCGGCCAGAACTCGATCGAGCCGAGCAGACGCGCGCCGTCGCGGGCGACGAGGCTTGGTCCGGCGATCGGCCTCGACCCGGCGCGGAGTAGCGACGCGGTTCGGGCATGGCGGCCCGAACCGAAGGCGGCGTCGAGGAGCAGCTCGATGTCGGGGCGATCGGCGGCGGTCGCCGGGCGGATCTCCACTAGCGGCCCAGCGCCGCCTTGAGCGTGGGGGCGATCAGCGGCAGCCACACCGCCGGCTCGCCGAGCGTCGCGTGTCCGCTCGTCGCCGACGACGCGGGCACGGTGATGCGGGTGAAGCGCGCGGGCAGCGGCGGGCGGTCGGCGGCGGGATAGAGGATGTCGTCGGCGAAGTTGAGCTCGACCACCTTGGCGGTGATCCGGTCGATCCCCGCGGCGGGCGCATAGGTCCGCACCGCGTCGAGCTGGAAGGCGAGGTCG
>CAXTPH010000058.1:0-11299 GCA_964245955.1 uncultured Sphingomonadaceae bacterium
GGCGATGACGCCGGCGAGGACGCGCGCGGTCAGGCGGCTGGCGATAAGCGCGAAGACGATATTGGCCGCGAGCTCGAACGCGAGTGACCACGCCGGACCGAGCAGCGGGAACAGCGACAGGCTGGCGCGCGATGGATCGATCTGCGGCACGAAGGCGACGGCGAACAGCACGTCGCGAAGCGTTCGGTCGGGCGGGTGGTAATGACCGGGCGCCGCCGGGACCAGCACCAGCAGCAGCATGATCGCGCTGGCGACGATGTACAGCGGATAGAGCCGAATCAGCCGCGCGACCAGGAAGTCGGCGAAGCCCATCCCCGACCGCAGTCGCGCCTCATAGGCATGCGCGAGGACGAAGCCGCTGAGGACGAAGAACAGGTCGACCGCGAGATAGCTTCCCGGCGTCAGGTTGCCGATCGCGTTTTCGGGAATGTGACGGAAGGCAACTCCGAGCGCCGCGACGCCGCGGAGGCCGTCGAGCGTGTGGAAAGTTCGACGCGAGCCGGTCGTCGTCACCGGCTCGCGTCGTGGTGGAGTTCGAGGCCGAGCAGCCAGCGGCGCTGGAAGCCGGGCCAGTACTTCGTCTGCGCCGCCCCGGCATAGCCGCGCGGCGCGTCGGGCCACGTCGCCGCATCGGCATCGACCGTCGGCACGTCGAGATAGGCGCCGTGCTTGGCGTCGCTCTTGAGGAAGCGGTCGAGGAAGGCGGTGACGAAATGCTGGTTGATCGCGGTGATCCGCTCCGACCGCCACACCGGCTCGGCGAAACTCTCTGCCATGTCGGGCCGGGTCAGCGTCTCGGGCGGGGGTGGGTTGCCGCCGACGTTGTGGCGCGCGTGTGCGTAGACGAGCAGCCAGCGGTTCGACGCCGTCGCATGGTCGTACAGCCAGCGGACCCCGTCAGCGTAGTTCGAGACGTCGTCGCGGTCGCCGTCGATCCACAAGCTCGGCACGGTGATCCCGGCGAGCGCCGCGGGGGCCCAAGCGCGGTACGGCGGCTGGCCGCCCCACGGCGCGATCGCGACGATCGCCTTTAGCCCCGGGATCGGCGTTCGCACGGTCTGATCGTCGAGCCGTCCGCCGAGCGGGAGAATCGCGCCGCCGGCCTTGTCGTAGGGCGCGCCCGCGGTCGCGAGCAGCCCGAACCCCCCCATCGAATAGCCGATGACGGCGATATTGCCCGCGTCGATCCGGCGGCCAACCGCGTCCTTCGGGTCGGCGGCGCGCGCGGACAATGCCGCGATCACCGCCTGCTGGTCGCGCGCTCGGTTGATGATCGTGCCCGCGACGCGCAGCCGCCCGGCCGCGCCGCCGCTGCCGCCCTGGCCGTCGGCATGGTCGATCGACGCGACGACATAGCCTTTCGACGCGAGATTCTCGGCGAGATAGGTCATGCCGCCCGCCCAGCCGCCGAAGCCGTGGCTGATGACGACAAGCGGCGACTTGCCGGGCTTCGCCGGCGCGTCGGGCACGGCGATCCCCTCGGTGGTGATGTCGAGCGGGGCGACGCCGTCGGGGGTCAGGGTGCGCCCATAGAGTTCGGGCTTCGCTCCCGCGGCCGGGATCGCCGGATACCACAGCATGATCGCAAGGCTGCGGCCGCCCGGCGTCGTCACGGTCAGCCGTTCGAGCCCGACCGCCGCGGCGCCGAGCGCGGCGAGCTCGGGGGCGTCGGCGACGGGAATGCTCGGTGCGCGCGCGCACACCGGCGCAGCGGCGAGGAGGCAGGCGGTGAGGATCTTCAGGCGCATCACGGAGCTCCCCGGTCGAAATGCTGCGGCGCGGGGGTATCGATCCACGCCATCTTGTTCGCCTCCCATACCGACCGCAGCGGCGGCGGGAAGCCCGGATCGGCGAAGGCGCCGGCGGCGATACCGATCAGGCCAGGTTGCTTGGCGGTCGTCCAGAACACCGTCGAGCCGCACGTCGGGCAGAAGGTATTGACCAGCGTTCCCCCGCTCGCGGTCGGCCGCGACCATTCACGGTGCGCGCCGTCGATTACGACCGCGGCGGCGGGAAAATAGCCGCCGACGCCGAACGGCGATCCGGTGCGGCGCTGGCAGTCGGCGCAATGGCACAGCGCGACGACCGGCGAGTAGTGCTCGACCGTGGCGGTCAATCCGCCGCAACTGCATCGCGCCACCGGCATCGGATTTCCCCTGGCATGCGCCGATGCCGGCGTGACAGCAGCGCGCGCTTGCGCGCATAATCGCCGTTGGCCCCGATGTCACGGCGAGTGCGCGCATGATCGATCCGCCCGTGATTGTCGACACCGTCGCGACCGACGCCGCGGTCATCGCGCTTGTCATCCCGCGCAGCGCCATGCCCGCGCATTTCGGCGCGGCAATTGGGGAGATCATGGTCGAGCTCGGTCGGCAGGGGATCGCCGCGACGGGACCGGTGGTCGCGCACCATTTGCGCATGCCGCCCGGCATGTTCGATTTCGAGATTGCGATCCCGGTCGCGCGGCCGATCATGCGGGCAGGACGCGTCGAGCCGCGGCATTTCGCCTCGCGAACCGTCGCGCGCACGGTCCATCACGGCGATTATCCCGACCTCCACGGCGCGTGGACCACCTTCGCCGTGTGGCTCGAGGCGCACGGCCATGCGGTCGCCACCGACCTCTTCGAGACCTATCTAACCGGCCCGGCGCAGGGACTGAGCGCGGCGGAATATCGAACCCAGCTCGACCGTCCGCTCGCCTGACGCTTGGCAGCGGCCCGTCGCGACCGCTAGGGACAGGCGATGCCCACCGATCTCGACATTGCCCGCACCATCGACCTGCTGCCGATCGCGGAGGTCGCCGGACGGATCGGCATCCCCGGCGAGGCGATCGAGCCATACGGCCGCGCCAAGGCGAAGGTCGATCTCGGCTGGCTCGCCCAGCGCCCGCCGCGGGGCAGGCTCATACTCGTCACCGCAGTTAACCCGACCCCGGCGGGGGAGGGCAAGACGACGACCTCGATCGGGCTCGCCGACGCGCTCAACCGGACGGGACGCAGCGCGGTCCTCGCGTTGCGCGAGCCGTCGATGGGGCCGTGCTTCGGTGCCAAGGGCGGCGCGACCGGCGGCGGCCGCGCACAGGTCGCGCCGATGGTCGACATCAACCTCCATTTCACCGGCGACTTCCACGCGATCACGGCGGCGCATAACCTGCTGACCGCTCTGCTCGACAACCATATCCATTGGGGCAATGCGCTCGGCATCGATGTCCGGCGGGTGACGTGGCGGCGGGCGCTCGACGTCAACGATCGGGCGTTGCGCGACATCGTCCAGTCGCTCGGCGGCCCGGCGAACGGTTTTCCGCGCGAATCGGGGTTCGACATCACCGTCGCGTCCGAAGTCATGGCGTGCCTGTGCCTCGCCGACGACCTCGCCGACCTGCGCGAACGGCTCGCGCGGATCGTCGTCGCCGAAACCGTTGACCGCCGCCCGGTGACGGTCCGCGACCTGTCGGCTGACGGGGCGATGGCGGTGATCCTGCGTGACGCGATCAAGCCCAACCTCGTCCAGACGCTCGAGGGCAACCCCGCGTTCGTCCACGGCGGCCCGTTCGCCAACATCGCGCACGGCTGCAATTCGGTGATCGCGACCCGCGCTGCGCTCGCGCTCGGCGACTATGCGGTGACCGAGGCGGGGTTCGGCGCCGACCTCGGCGCGGAGAAGTTCTTCGACATCAAGTGCCGCGCGGCGGGCCTGACCCCGGCGGCGGTCGTCATCGTCGCCACCGTCCGCGCGCTCAAGATGAACGGCGGGACGGCGAAGGCCGACCTGCACCACGAGGACGTCGACGCGGTGACGCGCGGGTCGGTCAACCTCGCGCGCCACATCGACAATGTCCGCGGCTTCGGCGTGCCGGTCGTGGTCGCGATTAATCATTTCCACGGCGACACCGATGCCGAGATCGCCGCGCTCCAGGCCGCCGCCGCCGGCCACGGGGTGGCGGCGATCGTCTGCCGCCATTGGGCCGAGGGCGGGGCGGGCGCGGTCGAGCTCGCCGACGCCGTCGCCGCGCTTGCCGACGGGTCGGCGCAATTTGCCCCGCTCTATCCCGACGACCTGCCGCTGTTCGCCAAGATCGAGACGATCGCGACGCGGATTTACCGTGCCGCCAGCGTCACCGCGCCGCCGACGGTGCTGGCGCAACTCGCGCGCTGGGAGGCGGCCGGGTATGGCCACCTGCCTGTCTGCATGGCGAAGACTCAGGTCAGCTTTTCGACCGACCCGACCAAGCTCGGCGCGCCCGAGGGGCACGTCGTTAACGTCCGCGAAGTCCGGCTCGCGGCGGGGGCGGGGTTCGTCGTCGCGATCTGCGGCGACATCATGACAATGCCCGGGTTGCCGCGCGTCCCCGCCGCCAACGGCATCGGCCTCGATGCCGACGGCGAGGTCGTCGGCCTGTCGTGAAGATCACCGCCGCCGTCCTCGACACGATCGGGGCGACTGCGCCCTACGCCGAAAGCCGCCCGCTGCGTCTCGCCGAGCTCGACCTCGCCGCCCCCGGGCCGGGTGAATTGCTGCTGCGGATCGACGCCGCCGGCCTGTGTCATTCGGACCTGTCGGTGGTCAACGGCGACCGCGTCCGCCCGACGCCGATGGCGCTCGGCCACGAGGCGACCGGCATCGTCGCGGGCGTCGGCTCGCCCGACAGCACATTTTCTTCGGGCGACAGGGTGATCCTGTCGTTTCTACCGGCGTGCGGACGCTGTGCGGACTGCGGTGCGGGTGAGGGATATCTTTGCGCGCCCGCCGCCGCGGCAAATGGCGCGGGGGTGATGCTGACCGGCGGCCACCGGCTCCACGATCATGGCGCGCACGTCTTTCATCACCTCGGCGTGTCGGCCTTCGCCACCCACGCGGTCGTCGACGAGCGCTCGGCGGTTCGGGTCGATCGCGATATGCCCGCTGAAATCGCGGCACTTTTCGGCTGCGCGGTGCTGACCGGGGTCGGGGCGGCGGTCAATTCGGCGAAAGTCCGCCCAGGCGAGAGCGTCGTCGTCTACGGCCTCGGCGGTGTCGGGCTGGCGGCGTTGCTCGGGGCCCTTGCGAGCGGCGCGCAGCCGGTGATCGCGGTCGATCCGGTCGCAGCGAAGCGTGACCTCGCGCTCGACCTCGGCGCGGCGGCGGCGGTCGCCCCCGACGAGGCGGCGGCGGCGGTCAAGGCGCTGACGGCACGCGGCGCCGATGTCGCGATCGAGACCGTCGGCAAGGCGGCGGTCCTCGCCGAGGCGTACAAGGTCACGCGCCGCGGCGGGCGCACGGTCACCGTCGGCCTGCCCAACCCGGCGGAACTGCTCAGCATCTCGGCGGTCAGCCTCGTCGGCGACGGCAAGACGTTGATGGGCAGCTACATGGGTTCGGCGATCCCGAGCCGCGACATCCCGCGCTACATCGCGCTGTGGAAGGCGGGGCGGCTGCCGGTCGAGCGGCTGCTGACGTCGACCGGGCCGCTGTCGGGGATCAACGCCGCGCTCGACGAACTCGCGAGCGGGCGCGCGATCCGCCAGATCCTCATTCCATGAGCGTCGCCTTCACCAAGGAGGGCGATGCCGAGGCGGTCGCCGCCGACCTCCCCGACCGCCCGATTTCGACGCATGCGAACCTCGTCACCGCGACCGGATTGGCGCAACTCGACGCTGAATTGAGCGCGGCTCGCGCCGCTTACGATGCCGCGCAGGCCGGTGGGGGCATTGCCGCCGACCGGACCGCGATGGCGCGCGCGACGCGCGACCTGCGCTACTGGAGCAGCCGTCGCGCAAGCGCGCAGCTCGTCGAGGCCGGCGATTGCGCGCAGATCCGCTTTGGCTGCACCGTCACCTTCGAACGCGCCGACGGCACGACCGCGACGTACCGCATCACCGGCGAGAACGAGGCCGACCCCGCTGCCGGCCGCATCGCCTACGTCGCTCCCGCCGCCCGTGCGCTGCTGGGGAAGGGCGTCGGTGATACCGCGATCATCGCCGGCGGCGAGGTCGAGGTCATCGCGATCGCCTAGTTGGTGTTGATCTCGTCACGCACCTGGCCGTGCGCGAGCACCGCGAACAGCCCCGTGCCGCCAATGATGTTGCCGGCGAGCGCGGGGCCGATAAAGCCGCCGAGTGCCCAGCCGAACGACGCCTTGCCCGTCAGCCACAGCAGCCACGCCTCGCCCGATCCGGCGACGACGTGACTGAAGCCGCCGATGGCGACGACATAGGTGACCATTACCACGACCCAGAACTCGCTGCCGCGTGCATTCGGCAGGATCCAGGCGATCGAGGCGACGAGGAACCCCGCCGGGATCCCGCGCACCAAGGTCGTCAGCGCGTCGTTATCGAGCAGCTTGGCCGATACCGCGACCGCCGCGTCGAGCTGCGCGGGCGAAACGATCGGTGCATGCGCGAGGATGACGGCGACGAGCAGGGTGCCCGACAGGTTGGCGACGATCGCCAGCCCCCATAGCCGCCCGAGCCGCGCGAAGTTGGGAAGGCTTGGCTTGACCGCGACGGGCAGGACGACGGTAATCGTGTTCTCGGTGAACAGCTGGAGGTTGCCGAGGATGACGATGACGAACCCGACGGTGTAGCCGAGCGACGTGATTAGCGGCGTCCACGTCGCGTCGGGCAGGTGCTGGTGAAGAAACGCCTCGGCGAGCAGCGACGCACAGATCGCGACCCCGGCGGCGAACCCCGAGCATAGCAGCGACAGCGCCGGCCGGTCGAGCTCCTCGTCGCCCTGCAGGCGAATGACCTCGTGAACGACCTTCGCCGATCCGGAGCGGCGCTCGGCGACGGCTTCGGTCTCTTCGGGCGTGAGTGCGGCGGCCTCGTCGTCTGGCTTGATCATGAACCGCGAACGGTTACGCCGCGGCAACGTTCCTAGGGCACCTGCGCATCCGCCGCGTCGGCCTTCCGCTGCGCCGCCGCGTCGCGCATGAATTTCTCGAAACAGCCGGTCTGGCCGCCACTGCCGACCGCCGAGCAGCTGTTCGGACGCTGGTCGCGTCCGGTCTCCTCGATATCGCGGGTGCGCGCGACCCACGACTGCTCCTTGCGTTCGAATTTCGACCGGCGGAGTGGCGCGGGAATGCGGAAACGTTCGGATTCGGGGAGGCGCGCACAGACCACAATCTCGTCGCCGACCCCCTTCGGGCAGGGATCGTCGCCGAAGACGTCGACCTGGACCGCCTTGCGCGGCGGCGGCGAATTGCGCGCGCCGTCGCTCGCATGCGCGGGAACCGCGGCGAGCAGCAGGGCGGCGAGCGTCAGGCGGCGGATCATCATGTTTTCCTCAGGCCGCGACGCTCGGCCCGATGACCTTAACGCGCCATGACCCGGTCGGCCCCCGCGCGGTCATCCGCCCGCGAGCGCGTGCGCGAACACCGCCGCGTCGAACGGGCGCAGGTCCTCGATCCCCTCGCCGACCCCGACCGCGTGGATCGGCAGGCCGAACTTCTCCGCCGCCGCGACGAGGACGCCGCCGCGCGCGGTGCCGTCGAGCTTGGTCATCACCAGCCCGGTGACGCCGGCGACCTCGCGGAACACCTCGATCTGGTTGAGCGCGTTCTGCCCCGTCGTCGCATCGAGGACGAGGACGACATCGTGCGGCGCGGCGGGCATCGATTTCCGTAGCACCCGCTTGATCTTGGCGAGCTCGTCCATCAGGCCGCTCTTGTTCTGCAGCCGCCCGGCGGTGTCGATGATGAGGACGTCGGACCCCGCCGCCCGCGCCGCATCGAGCGCGGTGAAGGCAAGCCCCGCCGCGTCGGCGCCCTGCTCGCCGGCGATCACCGGCACCCCGGCGCGCGCGCCCCAGATCTTGAGTTGCTCGATCGCGGCGGCGCGGAAAGTGTCCCCCGCCGCGAGCATCACCGAATAATCCTGCTCGGCGAACAAATGCGCGAGCTTGGCGATCGTCGTCGTCTTGCCCGAGCCGTTGACCCCGACGACGAGGATCACCTGCGGGCGCGGGAAGGCGACGACTTCGAGCGGGCGTGCGACGGGAGCGAGGACCTTCGCCACCTCGGCGGCAACGACCGCGCGCACGCCGGCTTCGTCGATCCCGCGCGCATACTGGCCCGAGCCGAGTTCGGCGGCGATCCGGCTGCTGAGCGCAGGGCCCAGGTCGGAGGCGATGAGCGCCTCCTCGATCGCATCGAGCCGCGCCGGGTCGAGTACGCTCGTGCCGAACAGCCCTGACAGGTTGCCGCCGAGCTTGTCGGATGACCGCGCCAGCCCGGCGGTCAGGCGGCTGAGCCAACTTGTCTTTTCGATCATCGGCAGTCCAGTTTGCCGCCGCACACGCCGGTCGCGGTGACATGCGCGATGCTGCCGCGTGGCGCGGGGGCCGCGAGACGGGCGGGGAGGAAGGTTTCGGTGTGGCCGGTGACGCCGTCGCGTTCGACGAGGATACGCTGCCGGCGACCGACCTGCGCCGCCATCGCCGCCGTCCGCCGCAGGTCGCCGAGCGCTCGGAGACGGCCGGCGCGCTCGCGGGCGATCGTCGGCGCAACCTGCGGCATCCGTGCGGCGGGCGTCCCGGGCCGCGGCGAGAACGGGAAGACGTGGAGCTGGCTCAACCCGCAGTCGTCGACCAGCGCGAGCGTGCGCTCGAACATCGCCTCGGTCTCGGTCGGAAAGCCGGTGATGAAATCGGCCCCGAAGGCGATGCCGGGACGGACGGCGCGAAGCCGGTCGCACACGGCGATCGCTTCCGCGCGGCTGTGGCGGCGCTTCATCCGCTTGAGGATCAGGTTGTCGCCGGCCTGAAGCGACAGATGGAACTGGGGCATCAGCCGCGGATCGGCGGCGGCCTCGACCAATGCGTCGTCGACCTCGATCGAATCGAGCGACGACAGGCGAAGCCGCGGCAGCGCCGGCACGTCGCGCAGGATGCGCTGGACGAGGACGCCGAGCGGTTCCCGGCCGAACGAGGTGATGTCGACCCCGGTCAGGACGACCTCGTTGATCCCAGTGTCTACCAGCCGTGCGATATGGTCGACGATCGTGCCGGCGGGCAGCGACCGGGAATTCCCCCGTCCAAAGGGAATGACGCAGAAAGTGCAGCGGTGGTCGCAGCCGGTCTGGATCTCGACGAAGGCGCGGGTGTGGCGGGCGAGGTCGATCGGCCCGGGCGCGGCGATGCCGGTTGCGCGCATGATGTCGCCGACCCGCACCCGCGGCGCGCCGCGGGCATAGGCGGCGGCGTCGAGCTTCTCGATATTGCCGACGACATGCGACACCTCGGGCATGCCTGCGAACCCGGCCGGATCGATTTGCGCGGCGCAGCCGGTGACGACGATCCGCGCGTCGGGACGCGTCCGGGCGGCGCGGCGGATCGCCTGGCGTGCCTGGCGCACCGCCTCGGTGGTGACCGCGCAGGTGTTGACGACGATCAGGTCGTCATCGACCAATGCGCCGATGTGCTCGGCCTCGGCGGCATTGAGACGGCAGCCAAAATTGAGAACGGTCACAGGTCGACCGTCCCGGTGAAGCTGGTCACGGCGGATCCGGTCAGCGTCGCCTCCGCCCCGTGCCACTCGACGCCGAGGTCGCCCCCCGGCAGCGATACCGTGACCGACGCATCGACCAGCCCGCGCCGCATCGCCGCGACCGCGGCGGCGACGGCGCCGGTGCCGCAGGCGAGCGTCAGTCCGGCCCCACGCTCCCAGACGCGCAGCACGATGTGGCCGCGGTCGGCGACGTGCGCGACGCCGACGTTGATCCGGTCGGGGAATAGCGCATCCTGCTCGATGACCGGGCCGATCTTCGCGAGGTCAACCGCGGCGGCGTCGGCGACGAGAAAGACGATGTGCGGATTGCCGACATTGACCGCCTGGCCGTGCTCGAGGGTCGCGTCGTCGCTGGCCCACGCTACCGGCAGGTCGCTCGTGTCGAGCGGGTAGGCGAGCGGAATCCGGTCCCAGTCGAATACCGGCGGGGGATAGGTCACGCTGGCGCCGCCCGCCGTCGCCGTCGCGTCGAGCAGGCCGCCCGCCGTCGCGATCGTCGCGCGGGTCCCGAGCAGCGTCGCGACGCAGCGGGCGGCGTTGCCGCACGCCTCGACCTCGCCGCCGTCGGCGTTCCAGATGCGCATCGATGCCGTGGCGACGTCGCTCGGCCCGATCACGATCAGCTGGTCGCAGCCGATGCCGGTGTGGCGGTCGGCAAGAGCGATCACCTGGCTCGGCGATGGTGTCAGCGGCGCGGCGCGCGCGTCGAATACGACGAAGTCGTTCCCGAGGCCGTGCATCTTGATGAAGGGGCGGGGCATCGCAGCCCTATAGGCGGGGAAAGCCGCAGCCGCTATATCGCGCCTTATGCAGTCGGAGCCGTCATCATGAGCGTACGTCCGTGGCGCGATATCGCGCGTCGTCAGTCGCGCCAAATCATGGTCGGCCGCGTGCCGGTCGGCGGCGGCGCGCCGATCACCGTCCAGACGATGACCAACACCCCGACCGAGGATGCCGTCGCGACGATCGAGCAGATTCGCCGCTGCGTCGAAGTCGGGGCCGACATCGTCCGCGTCTCGTGCCCCGACGTCGAATCGACCGCGGCGATGCCCGCGATCGTCCGCGCATCGGCGGTCCCGATCGTCGCCGACATCCATTTCCACTATAAGCGCGCGCTCGAAGCCGCCGATGCCGGCGCCGCCTGCCTGCGGATCAACCCCGGCAACATCGGCTCGCCCGAGCGCGTCCGCGAGGTCGTCCGCGCGGCGAAGGCGAACGGCTGTTCGATGCGGATCGGCGTCAACGCCGGGTCGCTCGACCGCCACCTGCTCGAGAAATACGGCGAGCCGTGCCCCGAGGCGTTGGTCGAAAGCGCACTCGAGCACGCCAAGCTGCTCGAGGACGCCGACTTTCGCGAATTCAAGATTTCGGTAAAGGCATCCGACGTGTTCCTCGCGGTCGCCGCCTACAACGGGCTGGCGGAGGCGTGCGACTATCCGCTCCACCTCGGCATCACCGAGGCGGGCGGCCTGCAGGGCGGGACGGTCAAGTCGTCGATCGGCCTCGGCATGCTGCTGTGGGCGGGCATCGGCGACACGATCCGCGTCTCGCTCTCGGCCGACCCGGTCGAGGAGGTCAAGGTCGGCTACCACATGCTCAAGTCGCTCGGCATCCGTGCCCGCGGCGTCCGCGTCGTCAGCTGCCCGAGCTGCGCGCGGCAGGGCTTCGACGTCGTCAAGACGGTCGAACGCCTCGAAACCGCGCTCGCCCACGTCACCACCGAGCTGTCGCTCAGCGTCCTCGGCTGCGTCGTCAACGGTCCCGGCGAGGCGCGCGAGACCGACATCGGCATCACCGGCGGCGGCAACGGCA
>CAXTPH010000059.1:0-11195 GCA_964245955.1 uncultured Sphingomonadaceae bacterium
CGCGATCCCGTCGGGGATCAAGGCGGTCGCCGAATGGTTTCCGGCGCGCGAGCGGTCGGTTGCCGTCGGCTGGTTCAACGCCGGGACGTCGCTCGGCGCGCTGCTCGCGCCGCCGGTCGTCATCGGCATCAGCTATTGGTGGAACTGGCAGGCAGCGTTCGTCTTCACCGGTGCGCTCGGGCTCGTCTGGGCGGGGTTGTGGTACGCGTTCTACCGCTCGCCCGCCGACCATTTCGCGATCACGCCGGGCGAACTCGCGCTGATCGCGGCCGACCGCCCGCCCGTCGCCGCCGCCGCGCCGGTCTCGCCGCGCGCGATCCTGTCGACTGCGCGCTTCTGGGCGATCGCGGTGCCGCGGTTCCTCGCCGAGCCGGCGTGGCAGACGTTCAGCTTCTGGATCCCGCTCTACCTCGCCACCGAGCGGCACATGGACCTGAAGTCGATCGCGCTGTTCGCGTGGCTGCCGTTCCTCGCCGCCGATATGGGCGGGGTGCTCGGCGGCTATCTGTCGCCGTTCCTGATGCGTTACGGTGTGCGGCTGATCCCGTCGCGGGTAACCGGCGTCGTCATCGGCGCGGTGCTGATGATCGCGCCGGGGGCGATCGGCTGGGCGAGCGGGCCGTACGTCGCGATCGCGCTGTTCTGCGTCGGCGGCTTTGCGCACCAGATGATCTCGGTGATGATCAACACGCTGTCGGCCGACGTCTTCACCCCCGCCGAGGTCGCGACCGCGAACGGCTTCATCGGCATGGCGGGATGGACCGGCGGGCTGATCTTCTCGCTGGCGATCGGCCAGCTCGCCGATACGCTCGGCTATGGTCCGTTGTTCGCAGCCCTTGCGGTGTTCGACATTATCGGGGCGTTCGTGCTGGTGGCGGCGATGAAGCAGCTGACGATCCCGACCGCGGTGGCGGCATGAGGCGCGCGACGCTGTCCGCCCCGCCGCTGTTCGGCGTCGCCGAGCGCGCCCCGGGCCGGGTGACGCTGACGAGCGACACCGGCGCGGTGGCGCATGTCTTCGTCCTCGAGGACGATATCGTCCGGCTGCTGCTGCTGCCCGACGGCAGCGCCAAGTCGCCGCCGAGCTGGGCGATCGCGCCCGGCGCCGACGACATCGCCGAGCCGGGGCGCCCGCCGATGGACGTGAGCGGCTTCACCCTGCCGCCGTTCACCGTCGAGGAAAGCGACGACGCGATCGTCATCGCCACCCTGCGCATCCGCCTGACGATCCAGCGCGCCGGCCTGCTGTGCCGCTGGGAGCAGCGCGTCGGCGACGGCTGGCGGACGATGGCGACCGACCGCCCGACGCAGGCGTACGACTTCGGCTGGTGGGACGGGCGGGTCCATCATTACGCTGCGCGACAGCCGGGCGAGCGCTTTTACGGCCTCGGCGAGCGGTCGGGGGCGATGGACCGTGCCGGGCGCCGCTTCCGCCTGACCAACATCGACGCGATGGGATACGACGCGCGCACCTCCGACCCGCTGTACAAGTCGATCCCATACATCCTGACTGCGCAGGCCGACGGCGTCTGCCACGGCGCCTTCTACGACACCGTTGCGCGCGCCGAGGTCGATTTCGGCGCCGAGCTCGACAATTACCACGGTCCCTACCGCCACTTCGTCGCCGACCACGGCGACCTCGACCTGTGGATGATCGCCGGGCCCGACCCGCTCGCGGTGACGCGCCGCTTCACTTGGCTGACCGGTCGGCCCGCCATGCCGCCGCGCTGGTCGCTCGGCTATTCGGGGTCGACGATGACCTACACCGACGCGCCCGATGCGGCGACGCGGATGATGGACTTCGTCGAGGGGCTCGACCGTTACGACATCGGCTGCACATCGTTCCATTTCTCGTCGGGCTACACCTCGATCGGCGACAAGCGCTATGTCTTCCACTGGAACCGCGACAAGTTCCCCGACCCCGCCGCCTTCGCCGCCGCGTATCGCGCCGCGGGCCTGCGCCTCGTCGCCAACATCAAGCCCGCGCTGCTCCGCGACCATCCCGCCTTCGCCGAGGTCGCCGCCGCCGGGCTGCTCGTCGCCGACGCCGCGGGCGCACCGGTCGAGGCGCAATTCTGGCACGAGGTCGGCAGCTATATCGACTTCACCAACCCCGCCGCCGCCGCGTGGTGGCGCGGGCAGGTGACGACCGCGCTGCTCGACCACGGCATCGCCGCGACGTGGAACGACAACAACGAGTACGAACTTTGGGACGCCCGCGCGCGCGTCGCCGGGTTCGGCACG
Organism: uncultured Sphingomonadaceae bacterium; assembly: GCA_964245955.1. Lineage (GTDB taxonomy): Bacteria > Pseudomonadota > Alphaproteobacteria > Sphingomonadales > Sphingomonadaceae > Polymorphobacter_B. The sequence goes on from CAXTPH010000059.1 coordinate 2,245, forward strand.
CCTTATCCCGCCGCCGCCGCGCTGCCGCTCCAGCCACTGCTGATGACCCGCGCGTCGCGCGCGGCGCAGCTCGCCCACGCCCCCGCCGAGCGCCCGTACGTCGTCATCCGCTCAGGGATGGCCGGACTGCAGCGCTACGCCCAGACTTGGTCAGGCGACAATCGCACCGACTGGTCGAGCCTGCGCTACAACATCAAGATGGGGCTCGGCCTCGCGCTGTCGGGGGTGTCGAACAGCGGCCACGACGTCGGCGGCTTCGCCGGTCCCGCCCCCGATGCCGAGCTGCTGACCCGCTGGGTCCAGGCCGGCGTGCTGATGCCGCGCTTTAGCATCCACAGCTGGAACGACGACTGCAGCGTCAACGAGCCGTGGATGCACGCCGACGCGGTCCCAGCGATCGCGCGGCTGATGCGGCTGCGGCAGATGCTGGTGCCGTTCTTCTACGACCTGCTCCACCGCTACCACAGCGACTACGAGCCGATGATCCGCCCGCCATGGCTCGACCATCCCGGCGACACGGACGCGTGGATCGACGGCGACGATCAGCTGCTCGGGCGCGACCTGCTCGCCGCGCTCGTCGTCGATCCCGGCGCCACGACCCGCCGCGTCCGCCCGCCCGGACGCGACGCGTGGATCGACGTCTGGACCGGCGCGGTCGTCACCGGCGGGGTCGAAACCGAAGTCGCCGCCCCGCTCGACGGGCCGCCGCCGCTGTTCGCCCGCGCCGGATCGGCGATGCTCGTCGACCTCGCCGACGGCGGCTTCCGCCCCGCCCCGCGCCACCTCGGCGTCTGGCTGTTCCCCCCGGTCGGCGACGGCGACTTCGCGTGGCGCGCGTTCGACGACGACGGCCTGAGCTTCGCCTATCGCGACGGCGACTGCGACCGCTGGACGATCGCGGCGAGCGCGCGCGGCGACACGATCCATTTGTCGGTCGCGCGCACCGGCCCTGTCCGCGACGATCCACCCGGCCTGACGATCGTCCTGCCCCCCGGCGAGACCCGCGCCCTCGCCAGCGACGGCCACGTCGTCGCCGCCGACCGCGATGGGCGCCGGGCGATCCGCGTCACCCCCCGCCAATGACGATGGAGACACGCGTGATCGCACAGACCGCCACCCGCGCGCCGGTCGCCGGGCGGATCCGCTGGACCGTCGCCGCGCTGCTGTTCGCCGCGACGACGATCAACTATCTCGACCGGCAGGTGCTCGGCGTCCTCAAGCCGACGCTGACGACCGAGCTGCACTGGTCCGAGACCGACTATGCCGACATCGTCTTCTGGTTCCAGGCGGCGTACGCGATCGGGCTGCTCGGCTTTGGCCGGGTGATCGATCGCATCGGCACGCGGCGCGGCTATGCCGTCGCTATCGGCATCTGGAGCGTCGCCGCGATGCTCCACGCCGGGGTCCGCAGCGCGGTCGGCTTCGCCGTCGTCCGCTTCACCCTCGGCCTCGGCGAGGCGGGTAACTTCCCCGCCGGAATCAAGACGATCGCCGAGTGGTTCCCCAAGCGCGAGCGCGCGCTCGCCGCCGGGCTGATGAACGCCGGGTCGAACGTCGGCGCGGTGATCACGCCGCTGCTCGTGCCGATCCTCGTCCTGTCGTTCGGCTGGCGGTCGGCGTTCGTCGTCACCGGCGCAATCGGCTTCGTCTGGCTCGCCGCGTGGCTCGCGATCTACCGCGTCCCGCGCGCCAACAAATATCTCGGCGCGGCCGAACTCGCGCTGATCGAGAGCGACCCGCCTGAGCCGAAGGTCGCGGTTCGCTGGCGCGACCTGTTCCGGCTGCGCGCGACCTCAGCGTTCGTCATCGCCAAGTTCCTGACCGACCCGATCTGGTACCTGTTCCTGTTTTGGCTGCCCGACTTCTTCGCCAAGACCTACGGCCTCGACCTCAAAAGCTTCGGCCCGCCGCTGGTCGTCGTCTACGTCCTCGCCGACGTCGGCAGCATCGGCGGCGGCTGGCTGTCGGCGGCGCTGATCAAGCGCGGCTTCAGCGTCAACGATGGGCGCAAGCTCGCGCTGCTGGCCTCGGCGATCTTGGTCACGCCGGTCGCCTTCGCCAGCGTCGCGAGCAGCCTGTGGCTCGCGGTCGGCATCCTCGGTCTCGCGGCGGCGGCGCATCAGGGCTGGTCGGCCAATCTCTACGCGGTGGTCACCGACACCGTCCCGAAAAGCGCGGTCGCTTCGGTCATCGGCATCGGCAGCGCCGCGGGCGCGGTCGGCGGCATGATCATGGCGAAGTCGGTCGGCGCGATCCTCGAGCGCCTCGGCACCTATCAGCCGATCTTCATCTGGGCGAGCTCGATCTACCTCGTCGCGCTGCTGATCGTCCACCTGCTGCTGCCGCGCCTGCGGGTCGTCGCCCCCGAATAGGCGTATCACGTAAAAAGACCCTCATCTCCGCTTCCGCGTGAATGAGGGCCGGGCAGCTGATCAGGTACGCCTCAGTACGAGTAGGCTACCCGGATGCCGCCGTAGCGGCGGAAGTCGCGCGGGACGAGCGACTGGGTCGCCTGCTGGTTGTTGAAGTTGCCGAGGCTGTTGAACAGGTTCGCGGCATAATGCTTGTCGAAGGCGTTGTTGACGAAGGCGAACACCTCGAACTGCTTCTTCGCGGTGCGGAAACCGACCGAGAAGTTGGCGATGCCGAACGCGCCTTGGCGGGTCTGCGGATCCTGGTTGATCGAGTAGTTGACCTCGCTCTGGTAGACGTAATTGCCCTGGATCACGGGGCGGACCGGCAGGCCGGCGATGTCGGGCGAATAGTCGAAGGTCGCGGTCGCCTTCCACAGCGGCGCCTGCGCCGGGCGGAAGCCAGCGAGGTTCTGCCGCGCTGGCGTGCCTGTGCAGCCCTGCGCGACGGTCTGACCCGGATAGCATTGCGCGCCGGGGAAGCTGCGGATCTTGGCGTCGTCGTAGGTCGCCGAGCCGCTGAGGCTGAGGTCGTCGCTGACTCGCGCCGCGACCTCGACCTCGACGCCGCGTGTCCGCACCTTGCCAACGTTGGTCAGGCGGAAGTTCTGCGTGCCGTCGGCGAGGAACTCGATGCCCTGCGCCTGAAAGTCGTTGTAGGTCGTGGTAAAGATCGTCGCGTTGAACGTCAGGCGGCGGTCGAAGAACTGGCCGCGGAAACCCGCTTCGATGCTGTCCGACGTCTCGGGGCGGACCGGACCGGCCGCCGCGCGGTTGGCGTTAAAGCCGGTCGACAGGTCGAACGTCTGGCCCTTATGCCCGGTGGTGTAGCTGCCGTAGACCGAGACGTCGCTGGTCAGCTGCTGCTTGACGCCGCCCTTGTATGTCCAGAAATTGTCCTTCGCGCCACCGAGGAAGGCCGCGCTGCCGTTCTGGATGTCGACGAAGCTGTAGTGGATCGTCTCCTGCTGGAAACGCCCGCCGCCGGTGATCGTCGTGCCGGGCAGGATGTCCCAGTCGATCTGGCCGAAGCCGGCGATCTGCTCGGATTTCGACGTCGCGCGCCAGTTCGCGAGGCTGAACAGCGGCCCCCGGAAGAAGTTACGCGCAAGGTCGTTGTCGGCGTAGAAGATGCCCGCGGTGTAACGGAACTTGGCGCTGTTCGGCGCGAGCAGGCGGACTTCCTGCGTCACCTGCTTGGCGATGAACTGGCCGACCTGACGGTTGTCGTACTTAGTCGACGAGGTGTCGTCCTGGTCGAGATTATCACGCAACTTGTAGAAGTCGTTCGACGTGATCGACAACAGGCTTTGCCCGCCGGGCAGCGTGTAGCCGACCTTGAGCGCTTCGCCTGCGCCGTAATATTTGTTGGTCGGCAGGAAGTTAACGCTGACGTTGGTGTTGGTCGGGGTCGCGACGACCCCGGGCAGCACGACCGACGCCGGCTGGGTCGCGTCGCCGCGCAGCAGGGCGTTCGGCGCGAGGGCGATAAACGGCCGGCCGACGGTGGTCGTCCCGTCCTCGTAATTGCCGCTCAGCGTCACGTCGACGCCGCTCGGCGAGTTCCACACCAGCTTGCCGCGCAGCGTGAACACCGTCCGCCCGTTGAGGTCGGTGTTGTTGGCGAGGTTGCGGACGTTGCCGGCGAAGTCGGTATAGCTGCCGGTGACGCGGTAGCCGACTTCCGACCCGATCGGCCCGGCGATGCTCGCGCCACCGCCAAATTCGCGATCGCTCGTCGCGATCGCATGCGCGTCGAGCGTCAGATCCTTGGTCGGGGCGCGGGTGATGATGTTGATCAGGCCCGCCGACGCCGACTTGCCGTACAGGGTCGACTGCGGCCCGCGCAGCACCTCGATCCGCTCGATGTCGGACAGGTCGGAGAAGGCGCGCGCCTGGATCGAGATCGGCACGTCGTCGACGACGACCGCGACGCTCGGCTCGACGCCGATGCCGAATGCATAGGTGCCGACGCCGCGGATCGACACCGACGAGTTCTGCGGCTGCTCGGCCGGGCGGACGACGAGCGACGGGGCGACGCGCGTTAGGTCGTCGAAGGCGCGGACCGACTGCGCCGCAAGCTGGGTACCCGATAGCACCTGCACCGCGAGCGGCACCCGCTGGACGTTTTCGGCGCGCTTGTTGGCGGTGACGATGATCTCGCCGACGGGGGCACCGCCCTCGTCGATCGCGGCGTTGCCCGCCTCGGCAGTCTGCGCGGTGGCCTTCTGGTCGGGGGCCGGGTTGGCCGCCTGCGCCAGCACGGTCGCCGGCGTCGCCAAGCTCGCCGCGATCAGCGCCAACCGTGCCGTCTCCAAAAGCAGATGCTTCATCGCTAACCCCCAAGAAAAATGGCCGTGGCGCTGACGCCTGCGCCTTTCGTTGTCGGTCTGCGTACCAACTGGCCTGACCGATTGCAACGGTTGGTTTGTCAACCGGCGATGGCTGTTGCGAATTGCGGCAAGTGTCGCTGCCAGAGCACGGTCTGCAGTTAGACGGTTGGCAGCAAAGCTGCGGGGCGAGCCGGCCTATCGGACGGTAGACGCGTTCACGGCGGCTTCACGCGCGCCGGTCCAGAGGGCGGGCGCGGGCGACGATGGAGACGAACGCGATGTGGAACGCTCTGCCGCTCGGCCCCGCACTGGCGCTGCTGCTCGTCGCCGCACCGGCCGTCGCCGCGCCGCGCCCGACCCCGGCGCAGGTCGCCCTGCTCGATCGGCTGACGTGGGGTGCCGATGCGACCGGCGCCGCCGCGATCGCCCGGCTGGGAACCGCGCGCTGGCTCGACCGCCAGCTCCACCCGGCCGCGATCACCGCGCTCCCCGAAGAGGTCGCCGCGCGGATCAAGGCGCTGCCGGTGACGTCGATCCCGATGCTCGACTCGGTCCGCCAGGTCGAAGACCTTAACCGCGCGGCGAACGCGCTAACCGACCCCGACGCCAAGGCGGCGGCGAAGAAAGTCTATCAGGACGCGCTCGGCGCTGCGGGGCATCAGGCGGCGACGCGGTCGATCCTGCTCGACCTGTATTCGCCCGACCAGCTGCAGGAGGTGATGACGTGGTTCTGGTTCAACCATTTCAACGTCCATCTCGGCAAGAACAACATCCGGCTGATGGTCGGCGACTATGAGCAGGGGGCGATCCGTCCGCACGCGCTCGGGCGCTTCCGCGACCTGCTCGAGGCGACGCTGCGCGCGCCCGCGATGGTCACCTATCTCGACAATGCGCAGAACGCGGGCGGCCACATCAACGAGAATTATGCCCGCGAGATCATGGAGCTCCACACGATGGGGGTCGGGTCGGGGTATAGCCAGAAGGACGTCCAGGAGCTCGCGCGCATCCTGACCGGGGTCGGCATCGACGCCAAGCCAGACGCCCCCAAGGTCAATCCGCAGCGCGCCGCCGACCTGATCCGCGACGGCCTGTTCGAGTTCAACCCGAACCGTCACGATTACGGCGACAAGGAGTTCCTCGGCCACCACATCGCCGGCCGCGGCTTCGCCGAGGTCGAGGAGGCGCTCGACATCCTCAGCGAGCAGCCCGCGACCGCGCAGCATGTCTGCAGGGCGCTCGCCCGCCAGTTCGTCGCCGACGCGCCGCCGCCGGCGCTGGTCGCACGGATGGCGGCGACCTTCGCGCGGACGCGCGGCGAGATCGCGCCAGTCATGGCGACGATGATCGCCTCGCCCGAGTTCAAGGCGTCGCTCGGGACCAAGTTCAAGGACCCGGCGCATTACGTTCTGTCGGCAGTCCGGCTCGCGTACGACGACCGGACGGTCGTCAACACACAGCCGATCGAGGGGTGGCTCAACCGCCTCGCCGAGGGCCTGTACAACCACCCGACGCCCGACGGCTATCCGCCCGACGCTGCCGCCTGGAACGGCCCGGGGCAGATGGCGGTCCGCTTCGAGATCGCGCGCCAGATCGGCGGCGGTGCGCCGGCGCTATTCAAGCCCGAGGGCACGCCGCCGCCCCCGCCGCCGGTGCCGGGCGTTCCCCCGACCCCCCAGCCGCCGGTCCCGGTTCCCGACCTGCGCGAGCGCGTCACAACGCTTTTCCCCGCCCCCGACGCGGCCACCGCGACGGCGCTGGCGCAGGCGAAATCGCCTGCCGAGTTCAACACCCTGTTCCTGTCGTCCCCCCGCTTCATGCGCCGATAAGGAGGCCATTCATGGACCGCCGCTCGCTTTTGAAAATCGCCGCCGCCGGCGTGCCGCTCGCCTTCTCGGGCAAGCTGTTCGCCGCCCCCGCCGCGCGCGGGACTCGGCTGCTCGTCGTCTTCCTGCGCGGGGCGTACGACGCCGCCAACGTCACGATCCCGCTGACCGACTTCTACACGCAGTCGCGCCCGACGATCGGCATCGCCCGGCCCGACGCGGCGAACCCGCTCGCCGCGCTGCCGTTGGACGCCAACTGGGGCCTCCACCCGGCGCTCAAGGACTCGCTGTACCCGCTGTGGGCGAAGCGCCAGCTCGCCTTCGTGCCCTTCGCCGGGACCGACGACATGACGCGCAGCCATTTCGAGACGCAGGACACGATCGAACTCGGCCAACCGATCGGCGCGAGCCGCAACTACGCCTCGGGGTTCATGGCACGGCTCGCCGAAACGCTGTCGGCGGGGGCTAGCGCGCCGTTGCCGATCGCCTTCACCGACCAGGTCCCGCTGAGCTTCCGCGGCGGCACGCCGATCGCGAACATCGCGCTCGGCGGGGTCGGCAAGCCCGGCATCGACGATCGCCAGGCCCAGCTGATCGCGGCGATGTACGCCGGCGACGGCCTCGCCAAGTCGGTCGCCCAGGGCTTCGCCGTCCGCAACGAAGTCTATCAAAGCCTCGCGGGCCAGGAGGTCGCGGCGAACCGCGGCGCGGTCAGCCCCAAGGGCTTCGAGCTGTCGGCGCGGCGGATGGGCCGGCTGATGGCGAGCGACTTCAACCTCGGCTTCGTCGACGTCGGCGGCTGGGACACCCACGTCAACCAGGGCGGCGCGACCGGCTATCTCGCCGGGCGGCTGACCGAACTCGGCACCGGCCTCGCCGGCTTCGTCGAGGAGATCGGGCCGGCCGCGTGGAACGACACCGTGGTCGTCGTCGTCTCCGAGTTCGGCCGGACGTTCAAGGAGAACGGCGACAAGGGCACCGACCACGGCCATGGCAGCAGCTATTGGGTGATGGGCGGGCAGGTTAAGGGCGGCCGAATGGCCGGGCCGCAGGTCGCGCTGTCGGCGGCGAGCCTCAATCAGGGTCGCGACCTGCCGGTATTGACCGACTATCGCGCGCTGATGGGCGGGCTGTTTGCGCGGATGTACGGCCTCGGCGGCGACCGGCTGGCGCGGGTATTTCCGGGCGCAGCGGCGAGCGAGCTGGGACTAGTTTAGCCCCATAATCGTCATCCCCGCGCAGGCGGGGACCCATATTCCAGAGCCGTCCGCGTTTGAGACCGTTGCCCGGCCAGCCGGAAGCATGACAACCAGACGGGGTTATGGGTCCCCGCCTGCGCGGGGATGACGCTTCAGGCGGGGCGGAAACTCGGGGTTTCCTACGGCTGCGGATGCGGCTCGTCGTGCTCGCCCCTGTCACCCTTCGGCCTGTCGTCGCCCTTCGGCTTCTCGCCCATCGCCTTCGCCTTGTCGGCCTGCAACTGCGCCGCCCGCTGGGCTTGCCCGGCCGCCTTCGCCTGATCGCGCGCCGCGGCCTCGGCCTGATGCGTCGCCGCCTGCGCCTGCTGGCGCTGCGCGTCGGCCGCCGTCTTGGCCGCGTTGCGCGCCTGCGCCTCCTGCGCCTTGGCGGCATCGCGCTGCGACTGTGCCGCGGCCCGCGTCGCCTCGCGCGCCTGCGCATCGGCCGCCATTTTCTGCGCCCGAGCGGCATCGCGGGCCTTCGCCGCGTCGGCGCCGGCTGCGACGCGCTGCTGTTCGGCAGCGGCCTTGGCCGTGGCGCGCGCCTGCGCGCCGGCCGCGGCTTGCTGCGCGCGGGCGGCGTCGCGCGCCTTGGCGGCCTCGGCCTGGGCGGCGGCGCGCTTAGCCTCGGCGGCGGTCTTCGCCGTCTGACGCGCGGTGGCGTCGGTCGCCTCGCGCTCGGTCCTGACGGCGGCCTTCGCCTGCTCGCGGGCGGCGGCAGCGGTTTGCTGGGTCGCGGTGGCCTGCGCCTTCTCGGCGGCGCGCGCCTGCGCGGCGACGGACTGGCGCTGCGCCTCGGCGGTCGCGCGCTGGGCATCAGCTGCCGAGCGGCGCGCGGCGTCGGTCGTTGCCCGCGCGGCCGCGGAGTCGGCCGCCTGACGGTCGGCGGCGGCGCGCTGGGCATCGATCGCCGCCTGTCGCCGCTGGCCGTCGAGGGCCGCCTGCTGCTGGATCTGCGCGAGCTGTCCCGCGGGAACGCCCGGCGGCTGATTGCGTCGATCGGTCCGCGGATCGCCGCCGGGTCCGGAGGCATCGCCGTCGCGGCCGCGATCACCACGGCCCGGGTCGCCGCCGCGATAACCGCGGCCGGTGCCGCGGTCGTCGTGCCCGCGCGTCGCGACCACCGCCGCGACCCCGACGGCGCCG
>CAXTPH010000060.1:0-11175 GCA_964245955.1 uncultured Sphingomonadaceae bacterium
CCACCGTGCCGATCGCGCGCGGCGACCTCAGCGAGGCGATCACCGCCAACGGCGTGATCAATCCGGTCCGCGTCGTCAGCGTCGGGACGCAGGTATCGGGCACCGTCGCCAAGCTCTACGTCGACTATAATTCGCGCGTCACCGCCGGGCAGCTGCTGTGCGAACTCGACCCGTCGGTCTATGCGGCGAAGCTCGCCGCGAGCGAGGCGAATCTCGCCAACATCCGCTCGAGCCTCGCGCTCCAGACCGCGAACGCCGGGCGCTCGGCCGCACTGTTCCGCCAGAACTACATCAGCCGCCAGGACTATGAGACCGCGCAGCAGGTCGCGGCGTCGGCGGGCGCGCAGGTGCGAGCGGCCGAGGCGCAGATCAAGCAGGACCGGACGAACCTCGGCTACACCGTTATCCGCTCGCCGGTTTCGGGGGTCGTGATCAGCCGCCAGATCGACCTCGGCCAGACCGTGGCGGCGTCGTTCAGCACCCCGACCCTGTTCACCATCGCCCGCGACCTGACGGCGATGCAGATCGAGGCGGCAGTCGCCGAGGCCGACGTCGCCAAGGTCCGGATCGGTCAGACGGTCAACTTCACCGTCGACGCCTATGGCAGCCGCAATTTTGCCGGCAGTGTCCGCCAGATCCGCCTCAACCCGACGACTCAGCAGAACGTCGTCACCTATACCGTCATCGTCGGCGTCGCGAACCCCGACGGCGCGTTGCTGCCGGGCATGACCGCGAACGCGTCGTTCCTCGTGTCCGATCACCGGAACGCCTTGCTGATCCCCAACGCCGCGCTGAGCTACAAGCCCGTCGACTATAAGCCGGCGAAGCGCAAGTCGGGCGAGGCGGTCGGCGACGGGCTGACGGTGTTCGTCCTCCGCGGCAGCGAGCCCGAGCCGGTGCGGATCAAGATCGGCGCATCGGACAGCGACAATTCGATGATCACCGCCGGGCCGCTCGCCGAGGGCGCAAAGGTCATCACCGCCGACACGCTCAAGACGGGCACGAAAGCGAACGTCCTCGGGCCGCCGGGCAGCGGCGCGAAGCCGAAGAAATGACCGCGACCCCGGTCCTGTCGCTGAGCGATGTCGTCAAGGACTATGTTGGCGAGGCCGGGTCGTTCCGCGCGCTCCACGGGGTCAGCATGGACGTCGCCGACGGCGAGCTGATGGCGATCATGGGGCCTAGCGGATCGGGCAAGTCGACGCTGATGAACATCATCGGCTGCCTCGATTCGCCGACGACCGGGGTTTATCGCTTCGAGGGCGTTGATACCGCGACGCTGTCGGAACGCGCGCTGGCGAAGATGCGCAACAGCGGCATTGGCTTCGTCTTCCAGAGCTTCAACCTGCTCCCCCGGCTGTCGGCGCTCGGCAACGTCGCGCTGCCGCTGGTCTACGCCGGTCTCAGCCGCACCGACCGCGAGGCGCAGGCGCAGGCGCTGCTCGTGCAGGTCGGGCTCGGCGACAAGCCGCGCTCGCGACCGTCGCAGCTGTCGGGCGGGCAGCAGCAGCGCGTCGCCGTCGCACGCGCGCTGGCAAACGCTCCGAAACTGCTCCTCGCCGACGAGCCGACCGGCGCGCTCGACACCAAGACCGGGACCGAAGTGCTCGGGCTGTTCAAGTCGCTCAACCGCGAGCGGGGCGTCACCGTCGTTATCGTCACGCATGACCCCGAGGTGGCGAAGGCGACCGACCGCGTCGTCCGCATTCAGGACGGGCTGGTCTTCTACGACGGCCCGCCGACCGAGGCGGCGCTGTACGGACATGCACCGGAGGTGGTGGGATGATCGACGCGATGCTTGCCGAGGCGTGGTCGGCGCTCGTCGCTAACCGGTTGCGATCGGCGTTGACGATGCTCGGCATGATCATCGGAGTGGCCGCGGTCATCCTCATGCTCGCGATCGGCGGCGGTGTGCAAAAGCAGGTATCCGACGCGATCTCGGGGCTCGGCTCGAACATGCTGATCGTCACCGCGGGGGCGAGCAAGGCGGGCGGGTTCAACAGCGGCGCCGGCACCGGCGCGACGCTTCGGCTCGAGGACGGCGACGAGATCGCCAAGCTCAAGAACGTCGTCGCCGCCGCACCGACGACGCAGATCGCGGCACAGGTCGTCGCCGGCGCGGCGAACTGGGCGACGACGGTGACCGGCTCGACGCCGTCCTATTTTGTCGTCAACGACTGGCGCCCCGACACCGGGCGCGGCTTTTCCGACATGGAGGACCGCGCTGCCGCGCGCGTCGCCGTCATCGGCCACACCGTCGCCGACCGGCTGTTCGGCGCGAACGACCCGGTCGGCGGCACGGTCCGCATCAAGGGCGTCAGCTTCACCGTCGTCGGCATCATGGCGCGGCGCGGTCAGGGCTTCGGCGGCGTCGACCGCGACGACACGATCATCGTGCCGCTGACGACCGCGCTGCGCCAGCTGCAGAGCAACGCCTTCCGCCGCTCGATTCGCGCCGTCGTCGTCGGGGTCGACGACGCCGACAACCTCGATCCCGTGACCGAGCGCATCAACACCTTGCTGCGCCGCCTTCACCGGATCGATCCCGGGGCGGCCGACGACTTTACCGTCAACAACCTGACCGCGGTGACCGATACGCTGTCGTCGACCACCGCGGCGATCTCGCTGCTGCTCGCGGCGATCGGGTCGATCAGCCTCGTCGTCGGCGGCATCGGCATCATGAACATCATGCTCGTCTCGGTCACCGAGCGGACCCGCGAGATCGGCATCCGCATGGCGATCGGGGCGAGCCGCGCGGCGGTCCGCCTCCAGTTCCTGCTCGAGGCGCTGATGCTGTCGCTGCTCGGCTGCGGCATCGGTGTCGGCCTCGGCACGGGCCTCGCGACGGCGGCGAGTGCGGCGATCGGCTTCGACACGAGCGTGACGCCGACCGCGGTGGTCGTCGCCTTTGCCGTGTCGGCGTCGATCGGCATCTTCTTCGGCTGGTACCCGGCGACGCGCGCGGCGAAGCTCAGCCCGATCGAGGCGCTGCGGTCCTAGTCGTCGGCTTTCGTGCGGCCCGGCAGAACCGTCGCGACGACACGCTTGCCCTCCCAGATCTCGATCGAATGCGCGTGGTCGCGCTCATAGGCGAGCGCGACCGCCGCCGCGTCGTCGGCGCACTCGACGTCCTCGCGGCGCACGATCTTGTTCGCGCCATCAAGGAAATAAACTTTGTAGTCGCCCACCCCTGCGCGCCCTCGCGGTCATCCAACCGGTACGTACGCTAAACGACGAACAAAATATGTACGACTTCCGACAATCGGGTCGTGTGAGAATTAATCTTTCGTTAGCACGATCTGGACGACATCGAGCCCGCCGCCGCGGAACCCCCCTTCGCAGTACATCAGATAGTAGCGCCACAGCGTGACGAAGCGCTCGTCGAATCCCGGCGGCAGCCGCCCCTCGGCGACCGCGGCGTCGAACTGGTCGCGCCAGTACGCCAGCGTCCGTGCATAGTCGCCGCCGAACCAGCGCTCGCTGGCCATCGCAAGTCCCGCCGCCGTTGCGGACCCCCGCAGGCGCGACGGGCTCGGCAACATGCCGCCGGGAAAGATATAGGCCTGGATGAAGTCGGTCGATCGGCGGTACGCGGCGAAGACATCGTCGGCGATCGTGATTGCCTGGATACCGGCGCGACCACCGGGCCGCAGCCGCGCCCGCACGACGTCCATGAACGTGCGCCAGTGACGCTCGCCGACCGCTTCGATCATCTCGACGCTGACGACATGGTCGAAGCTGCCGGTGACCGCGCGATAATCGGTCAACGCGAAACTCGCCGCGGGCACGCGTTCGCGGGCATAGGCGAGTTGCGCGGCCGACAGGGTGATGCCGTGAACGCGCGCGCCATAGTCGCGCGTCGCGATCTCGGCGAGGCTGCCCCAGCCGCAGCCGATCTCGAGCAGCCGATCGCCGGGGCGCACCCCGACCGCGTCGAGCAGCGCGCGGATCTTGCGCGTCTGCGCCGCCGCGAGATCGTCGGTGCCGCGGCTGTCGGCGGCGGTTCCGACCGGGGCAAACAGCGCGCTCGAATAGGTCATCCCCGGGTCGAGCCACGCGGCATAGAAATCGTTGCCGAGGTCGTAGTGATATTCGATGTTGCGCCGCGGCCGGACGCGCTCCTCGATCGCGCGCGCGGCGCGGTTGAGCAGCCGCGACACCCCGCGCGCCCGCGCCGTGCCCCCCAGCGTCGCGCGATTGGCAACGAAGAGCTCGAAGATCGCCACCGGATCGGGCGACGTCCAGTCGCCGTCGAAGTGCGCACGCGCGAACCCCGCCGACCCCGACAGCATCAGCCGCACCACCGGCAGCCAGTTGCGCAGGCTGATCGCGGCCACCGCGCCGGGCGCACGGCCGCCGAGCACCACCCGGCGGCCGTCGGGCAGCGTCGCGTCGAGCGAGCCGGTCGCCAGCCCGGCGTCGATCCGCGCCAGCACGCCCTCGACCTGCGCCGCCGCGAGCCGCCCGAACACGCCGCCGCCGAGCGCAAAGCGGCGGTCGCGCGCGGCGAAGTCCGCGCCCCGGGAAGAAGTCGGCATGTCCATCGCGGGCGGTCTTAGCGGGCCGGGCGGTCAGGGTGAAGCAGGCACCGCTTGACGGCGGCAGTCATTTCAACGATCCTTGAAGTATGACCCATCCCGAGATCATTGTCGACGCGCTTGCCGCGCTCGCCCAGCCGCATCGTCTCGCAGCATTCCGCGCGCTGGTGCAGCGGGGACCGGCGGGGTTGGCCGCGGGCGCCCTCGCCGATGCCGTTGGACTAAGCCCCTCGGCTTTGTCGTTCCACCTTGCACATCTCGCACGCGCCGGGCTCGTCACCCGCCGCCGCGATGGGCGGCACCAATTATATGCCGCCGACTTCGCCGCGATGACGGGCCTTGTCGGCTACCTGACCGAGAATTGCTGTGGCGGCGTGCCGTGCGCCGTCCAACCCGAAAAGGCCGCCGCATGACGGTCACCATCTGGCACAACCCGGCATGCGGCACCTCGCGCAACGTGCTGGCGATGATCCGCGCCGCCGGGATCGAGCCGGTCGTCGTCGAGTATCTCAAGACACCGCCGACGCGCGAGAAACTGACTGCGCTCATCACCGCCGCCGGGCTAATGCCCCGCAGCCTGCTGCGCGTGAAGGACACGCCGTTCGCCGAACTCGGCCTCGCCGACCCGGCTTTGAGCGATGATGTACTGATCGACGCGATGATGGCGCACCCGATTCTAATCAACCGCCCGCTCGTCGAGACGCAGCTCGGCACGAAGCTGTGCCGGCCGTCGGAAGCGGTGCTCGACCTGCTGCCGCCGCTCACCGCCAACTTCGTCAAGGAGGACGGCGAGGTCGTCGCTGCGCCCAACCGATGACGGTCGTGCAGTTGGCGGGCGACGCGCTTCCCGACCTGCCGAACATCGCGGACGCGCACCTCGTCCGGCCGACACTGGCGGCGCTGGCGCTGTCCGGCTCCGCGCATCCGCCGCGCATCCTGCTGCTCTATGGATCGCTCCGCGCCCGGTCGTACTCCAAGCTGCTCGCGCTCGAGGCCGAGCGGCTGTTGCGCTGGATGGGGTGTGAGACGCGGGTATTCGATCCGCTCGGCCTGCCGCAGGTCGAGGCCTGCCCCGCCGATCATCCCAAGGTCGTCGAACTCCGCGCGCTGTCGCTGTGGTCGGAGGGGCAGGTGTGGGTGTCGCCCGAGCGGCACGGCACGCTGACCGGCATTCTCAAATCGCAGATCGACTGGCTACCGCTCGAGGAAGGCGGCGTCCGCCCGACCCAGGGCCGGACGCTCGCACTGATGCAGGTGTCGGCGGGATCGCAATCGTTCAACGCGGTCAACGCGATGCGTATTCTCGGGCGCTGGATGCGGATGGTGACCATCCCCAACCAGTCGAGCGTGCCGAAAGCCTATACCGAATTCGAGGATTCCGGGCGGATGAAGCCGGGGCCGCTGTACGACCGCGTCGTCGACGTCTGCGAGGAACTGGTCAAGTTCACCCTGCTCGTCCGCGACCGCGACACCTATCTGACCGACCGTTACTCGGAACGGAAAGCGGCGGGTTCTGCCGCCGCCAGTGCCGCGCTGCTCGCCGCGGCGGGGCGCGAGTGAGCCCCCTGCCTCGCCGCGCCTTTGCCGAGGCGCTCGGCACGATGCTGCTGTTCGCGTGCGTGATCGGGTCGGGGGTGATGGCCGAGCGGCTCGCAGGCGGCAACGTGGCGATCGCGCTGCTCGGCAACACGCTGGCGACCGCGGCGATGCTGCTTGTGCTCGTCAGCGTGCTCGGCCCGGTATCGGGGGCGCACATGAACCCGGCGGTGACGGTCGTTGCGGTCGCGCGCCGCGAACTGCCGTTATGGGATGGTGTCGCTTATGTCGCGGCGCAGCTCGGCGGCGGGCTCATCGGCGTCCTGCTCGCGCACGCGATGTTTGACCTGCCGCTGTGGCAGCTCGGGGTGAAGGTGCGGACCGGGCCCGGGCAATGGCTGAGCGAGGGTGTCGCGACCTTCGCGCTGGTGCTGGCGATCCTCGGCGGCGTCCGCCACAAGCCGAACTGGGTCCCGGTCATCGTCGCGGCGGCGGTCACCGCGGGCTATTGGTTCACTGCCTCGACCAGCTTTGCCAATCCGGCGATCACGCTGGCGCGCGCGCTGACCGACAGCTTCAGCGGCATCCGCCCGGTCGACGCCCCAGCGTTCATCGCGGCGCAGTTCGCCGGGGCGGGCATCGCAGCGCTATGCGCGCGCTGGCTATTCGGCAATGCGCCTCAACCCATCGTGACATAGTCGAGCGTCGCGGGATCGCGCGTCCCGTCGAACCAGCGGGTGAGCGCATCGGCGAAGGCAGCGCCGCCGCCCGCCGCGTCGAATAGCGTCAGCGACGACCATAGTTTGACCGCATCGATGCCGCCGAAAACGGCCTCCGCGCGCGTCGGCGGCAGCGCCGCGAGCGCGGCGAGGCATTCGTGTAACCGCGCGCCAAGCAGCGGGTGCGCGAGATAAGCCTGCGCCTCGGCCCGCGAGGAAACCGCATAGCGCTGCGCCATCGCACTGTGCCCGAGCCCGGCGATCTGCGGGAAAACGAACCACATCCAGTGGCTCGTCTTGCGCCCGCGCGCGATCTCGGCGAGCGCGGTCGGATAGACGCCGGCCTGCGCCGCGACGAAGCGGGCGAGATTGAACGGGTCGGACTTCATTGCTTGATCGCCGCATAGGCGGCCAGCGACCGCGCGCGCGCCTCGCCGTGGTCGACGATCGGCTGGGGGTAGGTCGTGCCGAGCTTCACGCCCGCGGCCTGGAGCACCATCGGCGTCGCCTCCCACGGCGCGTGGATCGCGTCGGCGGGCAGCTTGGCCAGCTCGGGTACCCAGTCGCGGATGTAGCAGCCGTCGCCGTCGAACTTCGTACTCTGCCCGACGGGGGTGAAGATGCGGTTGAACGGCGACGAGTCGACCCCCGACCCCATGATCCACTGCCAGCCGATGCTGTTGTTGCCGTAGTCGGCGTCGACGAGGCAGTCCCAGAACCAGCGCTCGCCGCGCCGCCAGTCGATCAGCAGGTGCTTGGTCAGGAACGACGCGGTGATCATTCGCACACGGTTGTGCATCCAGCCGGTCGCCCAAAGCTGGCGCATCCCGGCGTCGACGATCGGATAACCGGTCCGCCCCTGCTGCCACGCGAGTAAGCCCGCCGCGTCGTCGCGAAATCTAAACTTCTCGAACGCCGGTCGGTTCGGCTTGTCGCCGACATCGGGGAATTGCCGGACTATGTTCATGCCGAAGTCGCGCCAGCCGATCTCGCGGCGATAGGACACAGGGCCGGCGCCGCGCCCATGCACCGCGTGCCAGACCTGCGCCGGGCTGATCTCGCCGTGATGGAGATGCGGCGACAGGCGCGAGGTCAGCGGCTTGGCCGGCAGGTTGCGCCCGGTCTCATAGTCGGCAGCGACCTCGGTGAACGCGGCGAGCGCGGCATGCGCCCCCGCTTCGCCCGGGGTCCACACGTCGAACCCGCCCGCCCAGTCGGGCGTAGTCGGCAGCAGCTTCCAGTCGTCGAGCGCGTCGCCCGCCGGCGCATCGGCGAAGCGGATCATGGGTGCGGGCTCGGGCGTGGCGGGCGGCATCGCGTGCTGCAGCGCGTTCCAGAACGGCGTGAAGATGCGGTACGGCGACCCCGATCCCGAGGTCGTCGTCCCCGGCGGGACCAGATACGCGCCGTCGTGAAGCGTCAGGTCGAGCGCTTTCCCGACCGCCGCCTCCTGCGTCACCGCCCACGGCTCGTAATGCTGCAGCGCATGGACCGCCGTCGCGCCGCTCGCCTTCGCCACCGCGGCGAGCTCGACTGCCGGGCGACCGCGGCGAAGGACGAGTTTTCCCCCCATCGCCTTGAGGTCGGCGGCGAGCGCCTTCAGGCTATAATGCAGCCACCACTGCTGCGCCGCGCCGATCCGCCACTTGCCCGGCGTGTCGTCGTCGAGGACATAGACCGCGATCACTGGGCCGGCGTCGGCCGCCGCGCTTACCGCCGCCTGATCGGCCAAACGAAGGTCGTTGCGGAACCAGACGATCTGCGGCGCGGCCATATTGTCTCCTTGGGGCGTGCGGTCTAACGCCAAACGCCTGCAATGATGAAAGCGCATGATGCCGCGTCTCGCGTATGTCGATGGTCGGATCGTGCCGCTGGCGGAGGCGTCGGTATCGGTCGAGGACCGCGGGCTGCAGTTCGCCGACAGCGTCTACGAGGTCTGCGCGGTGCTGGGCGGCCGGCTCCTCGACTGGCCCGACCACGTCACGCGGCTGATCCGGAATCTTGGTGAGCTGCGCATCGCCGCGCCAATGGCGGCGAGCGCGCTCGGCCTCGTCGCGCGGCGGCTGATCGCGGCGAACCGAGCGACCGAGGCGCTACTGTATATCCAGGTGACGCGCGGCACGGCGAAGCGCGACCACGGCTTTCCCACCGATCCCCGGCCGACGCTGGTGATGACCGTCCGTCCGTTCGACTTCGCCCAGCGGGTCGGCCAGCAAGCAAAGGGGATTGCAGTGATCGCCGTTCCCGACCGGCGGTGGGGACGCTGTGATATCAAGACGACCGGTCTGCTCGCCAACGTGCTGGCAAAGCAGGCAGCGCGCACGGCGGGGGCGTTCGAGGCGTGGCTCGTGGACGACGACGGCAGCGTCACCGAAGGCGGTTCGACCAATACGTGGATCGTCGACGCCGGCGGCACGATCGTCACCCACCCGCTCACCGACCGCATCCTGCCCGGCGTGATGCGCGGGGCGGTAATCGCGGCGGCCGCCAACATGCAGATAAGAGTGGTCGAGCGCGCCTTCAGCCTCGACGAGGCGAAGACCGCCACCGAGGCGTTCATCACCTCGACGACGGTGCCGGTGCTATCAGTGGTGCGGCTCGACGGGCTGCCGGTCGGCGAGGGGCGTCCCGGTCCGGTTGCGGCGCGGCTGGCGGGCGCGATCTGGGACCGTATCGCCGCCCAGACCGGCTACCGACCCTGATCCTACTGCGGCGGCGGCGGCATGCCGTCGGGACCGCCGCGATGGCCGCGCCACGCGGCTTCGCGGCTCTCCATCCGCGCCCGCATCGCGCGGGCGTCGGCGACGAAGGCGCGGCGGTCGGCAACCGACAATTGCTGGAAGGCGGTGAGCAGCGCGGTCTGCTGCTTGATCTTTGAAGCGTTAGCCGACTCGCGCTCGTCGTCCATCGCCCGCTTGAGTGCGACTGGATCGAGCCGGTCGGCGTCGAGCACGGCGAACATCCGGTCGCGGGCCGCCTGCGTGGCCATGTGCCCCGCGCGCATGTCGGCGCTCTTCATCGATGCCATCATCGTCGCGCGACCCGCCGGGCTCATCGAAGCAAACATTGCCTTCATGCCGTGCATCGGCGGGCGGCCGGGACCGTCGGGCCCTGGTCCGCCGGGCATCATCTCGCCCGGCGGCGGCGGCATCTGCGCGGCAGCGGGCAGCGCGCTGCCGAGCAGCATCAGGGCGGCGATGGCGAACTTCACAGGATATTTTCCTCGTCGGGGGTGGGGGTGAAGACGTGCGCGAACGCCGCCTCATCGGACACCGATACCGCCGCGACCGCGACGCTCTGCGGTGCCACCGACGGCGTCATCCGCGCCGGGGTCAACAGGAGGATCGCCGCCGCGACCGACGCGGCGATGCTGCCGCCCGTCGCCCAACGTGCGAAGGCCGGGCGGCGCATCGCCACCGCCGCCACCGCATGCGTATCGCCGACACGAACCGGACGCCGCGCCCAGTCGGCGAGGTCGCCGTCGAGTGTTCGCGCCTCGGCGAGCGCGGTGGCCAGCCCGGGGTCGGCGGCGATCACAGCGAGCGCCGTCGCGCGTTCGGCATCGGGCCAACGCGCCGGATTGCCGCCATAAGCGGCGATGATCTCGGCAGCGCGGTCGCGGAAGAAGGGGGTCGCTTCGCTCATGTCAGTCCAGATTCAGGGCCGGTCGCTATCGAGCAGCCTAGCAAGTTCTATACGCGACCGTGCCAATAATCCCTCGACCGCCTTGGGCGTGGTCTGCAGGACGTCGGCGATCTCGGCCATGCTGGCGCCCTCGCCGTGGAACAGCGTGATCGCGGTGCGCTGGCGCGGATTGAGACTCGCCATCGCCACGTCGACGCGCCGCGCGCGGGCATTGGCGACGGCGCTGGCGAACGGGTCGGGCAGGTCGCTCGGCACGGTCGCCGCCGCCTCGATCGGCGCGACGACCTTGAAACGGCGGCGGCGGTCGAGGCACTGGTTGACCAGTATCCGCCGGAACCAGCCTTCGACCGAACCGCGCTCAGGATCGAAGCGCGCCGCCTCGGTCCACATCTTGGTCAGCGCCGCCTGGAGCGCATCCTCGGCCTCACCGCGATCGTTGAGCACCCGCGTCGCGATCCGCAGGCTCGGCCCGTAGAGCCGGCCGACCAGCGCCTCGAAGGCACGCCGGTCGCCGGTGGCGACGCGCGACATCAGCAGAGCGGGGTCGTCGACCATTTGCAGCATCACGGGGTACGCGCGGGTGGTGGTCAATCCCTTGCCCCGGATCGGTCCGCAGCTCAGACCGCGTGGAGTTCCTTCGCCGCGATCTCCCAGCTCTGCCCCTTGCGGAGCAGCGCGTCGAGATCGACCGGCTTGCCCCTGGTGGCCGCCACGTTCTGCTCGGCGACCGCGACCTC
>CAXTPH010000061.1:0-11084 GCA_964245955.1 uncultured Sphingomonadaceae bacterium
GAAGCCGCCGCGCGTCTTGCCCGAGGCGGTCGCGGCGAGGCCGGCCATCGTCCGCCCGTGGAACGCCTGGGCGAAGGTGACGATGCGGAACTTCTCGGGGTGGCCGAGGACGAACTGGCAGCGGCGCGCGGTCTTGACCGCGCACTCGAACGCCTCGGCGCCCGAATTGGTGAAGAACATCGTGTCGGCGAACGTCAGGTCGACGAGGCGCTGCGCCACCGCCTGCTGCCCGGGCACCTTGTACAGGTTCGACACGTGCATCAGCGTCGCCGCCTGGTCCTGGATCGTCTTGGTCAGGTGCGGGTGACCGTGGCCCAATGCGTTGACCGCGATCCCGGCGGCGAAGTCGAGCCAGCGGTTGCCGGCGGCGTCGTACAGGTAGCAGCCCTCGCCGCGGACCGGCTCGACCTCGCAGCGGCCGTAGACCGGCATCACGGGGTTGATCGACACTGCCTTGGTCATCGTTGTCGTCGTCATGGGGGGCATCGCCCTCAACGCAAAAAGGCGGTCCCAGCGACCGCCCATCGAGGGCACGATGTAGCGATTCGCTCGGTTACGCTCAAGTCCTACAGTGATGGATACGGGGAGCCGAGGAACGTGCCGATCTGGCGCAAATTACCGCAATTTCACCCCTGTTTCGTGATAACTTCGTCAACTTCCAACTTGCGGCTGGTTAATCGTGCTTCCGGCCGAAGTCGGCGTCGCCGGTGTCCTGGCCGGCGTCGATGATCGTCCGGCGGACGTCACGGGTGCGGGTGAACAATGCCTCGAGCGCGTCGCCGTCGCCCCAGCGGATCGCCCGCTGGAGCGCGGTCAGGTCCTCGGTGAAGCGCTGCAGGACGTCCAAGACCGCGTCCCTGTTCGACAGGAAGACGTCGCGCCACATCACCGGATCGGACGCGGCGATGCGGGTGAAGTCGCGGAAGCCGCCGGCCGAGTATTTGATAACTTCCGACCGGGTAACCGCCTCCATGTCCGCCGCGGTGCCGACGATCGAATAAGCGATCAGGTGCGGCAGGTGGCTGGTGACGGCGAGGACGAGGTCGTGGTGCGCGGCGTCCATCGTCTCGACCATCGCGCCGAGCCGGGTCCAGAAAGCGGCGACTTGCTCGACTGCGGCGCCGTCGGTGCCGGCGGCGGGGGTGAGGATGCACCAGCGCCCGGCGAACAGGCTGGCGAAGCCGGCGTCGGGGCCCGACTTCTCGGTGCCGGCGACCGGGTGGGCGGGAACGATCGCGACGCCGGGCAGCGCGGTCGCGAGGTCGGCGAGGACGCGGCCCTTGACCGAGCCGACGTCGGACACGACGCAGCCGGCCGGCAGGTTGGCGGCCATGCTCGCCGCGACTGCCGCCATCGCCCCGACGGGGACGCACAGGATGACGAGGTCGGCGTCGATCACCGCCGCCCCCGCCGTATCAGCGACGTCGTCGGCGAGGTCGAGGTCGAGCACCCGCGCGCGGACGGCGGGGTCGGCGTCGGTCACGCTCAGGGCCACCGTCGGCATCCGGGCGCGGATCGCGCGCGCGAGCGACGAGCCGATCAGCCCCATGCCGACGATGGCGATGCGGGCGAAGGGGAGCATCAGCTGTGCGCGGCGACGAAGGCCCGCAGGCTCGCGGCGACCGCGCGCGTCTCGGCCTCGGTGCCGATCGTGATGCGGAGCGCGTTCGGCAGGCCCTGCCCCGGCAGCCAGCGGACGAGGATGCCGTCGGCCATCAGCGCGGCGTTGGCCGCCTCGGCGGTGATCGGCCCCTCGGCCGGGAAGGTGACGAGGAGGAAGTTCGCCCACGACGGGACCGCGCGCAGGCCGGCATTGCCGAGCGCGGCGATCTCGGCGGCGAGCCAGCCGCGCCACTCGGCATTATGGGCGCGGCTCGCGTCGACCCAGTCGGTATCGCCGATCGCCGCGACCGCCCCCGCCCCGCCCGCGGTCGGCACGTTGAACGGCGCGCGGACCTTGTTGAGGACGTCGATCACCGCCTGCGGTCCGTACGCCCAGCCGATCCGCTCGGCGGCGAGACCGTGGATCTTCGAGAAGGTCCGCGTCGTGACGACGTTGGGCAGGTCGCGCGCCATCGCGAAGCCGTCTTCGTAGTCGGGGTCGTCGACATATTCGGCATAGGCCCCGTCGAGGACGAGGAGGATGTCGGGGCGCAGGCCGGCGTGGAGCCGGTGGACCTCGCCGCGCCCGATCATCGTGCCGGTCGGGTTGTTCGGGTTGGCGACGAACACCAGCCGCGTGCGCGCGGTGACGCTGCCAAGGATCGCATCGACGTCGGTGGTGTAGTCGGTGTCAGCGGCGGCGATGGGCTCGGCCCCCGACCGGCGCGCGGCGATCGGATAGAGCGAGAAGCCATGGACGTCGTGGACGATCTCGTCGCCGACCCCGCAATAGGCGGTCGCGAGCAGCTGGAGCAGCTCGTCCGACCCGGTGCCGCAGACGATCCGGTCGGGGTCGAGCCCGTGGCGCGCGGCGATCGCCTCCCGCAGCGCGACCGACGCCGGGTCGGGGTAGCGGTGGGCATGGCCCGCGGTCGCCGCCATCGCCGCGATCGCCTTCGGCGACGGCCCGAGCGGGTTCTCGTTCGACGACAGCTTGATCGGCTCGGCGAAGCCGCCGAGCTTGGCCTTGCCGGGGACGTAGGCGTGGATCGCGTCGATCCACGGTTTGACGATGGGAGCGTTCATCGGGGCGCTTTGGCCGGTTCCGGCGCGCGCGACAAGGCGGTCAGAAGACCGCGTGGTCGCCGCGGTCGTCGGCGACCTCGCCCGCGAGCAGCCGCCGGTAGTGGTCGACCAGCGTCGCGCTGCCGGTCGAGGGCGTCGCCTCGGCGTCGTAGCGCCCGGTCGCGGGATCGAGCACGAGCATCGATTCGGTCGCATAATAGCGCCCGATCCGCGCCAGCTCGGCCTTGGCGGCGAGCGCCGGGACGACGCGGCCGAGCATGCCGAGCACCGCGACGATCGTGTCGAGCAGCCTGACCGGCACCCGGCTGTAGCGCGGCGCGCGGCCCAGCAGCGCGAACAGCGCCTCGCCCTGCGCCTTCGGGGTGATCGCCACACCTGGACCTCCGATCGGCAGGATGCGGTTCCACCGCGCCGGGTCGTCGAGGCAGCCGGCGATATAGTCGCCGAGGTCGTCGTCGCCGATCGGCTTGCACGCCGTCAGCTCGCCGTCGCCGAACATCAGGTACGGCTTGCCGGCGCGCACCCGCGCGACCTGCCCCGACAGCGACTTGAAGAAGGCGGTCGGGCGAACGATCGTCCAGCGCCGGTCCGACGTCATCAGCGCCGCCTCGAACGCGAGCTTGGCGTGCTGAAAGGCGAGCAGCGGCTTCTGGACGCAGATCGCCGACAGCAGCACGAAGTGTGGGATGCCTGCTGCCACCGCCGCCGCGAGCGCGTCGAGATTGGCGCGGTGGTCGACTGCCCATGCGTCGGCCGCCACCCCGGTGCGCGACGCGAGGCACGACACCAGCGCGTCGAACCGCTCCCCGGCGATGCCGTCGCGGACGAGCGAGGCGGGGTCGGTGACGGCGCCGATGCGGACGATCGCGCCGTCGAGCGCGGGCACCGGCGTGCGCCGGACGAGGCACACGACGTCGCACTTCCGCGCCACCAGCGCGCGCACCGTCGCCCGCCCGATGGTGCCCGTCGCGCCGAGGACGAGGACGCGGCGCGCAGCAGGGTTCGGCATCGTCAGAATTCTCCGGGTCGGCACTTCCCAATGCCGTGAAATCTCCGCATTAACCAGTATCGACACCGCGAATCGTAAAGTTTCCAATGCGTTTTAGTGCCGCCGCTGCGGTCGCCGCCCTCGCTGCCGCCGCCGGTGCCCAGACAGCGCCGCCCGTGCCCACGCCCGCGCCCACCGACATCGTCGTCTCGGCCGACCGGCAAGCGACGACGACGTCGATCGACCGCAAGACCTACGATGTTCAGCGCGACCTGCAGGCGGCGGCAGGATCGGTCACCGACGTGCTGCGCAACCTGCCGTCGGTCGAGGTCGACGCCCAAGGCAATGTCAGCCTGCGCGGCGACAGCAACGTCCAGATTCTGATCGACGGCAAGCCGTCGGCGCAGATGTCGCCGTCGACCCGCGCCGACGCGCTCCAGTCGCTGCCGGCGAGCGGGATCGAGCGCGTCGAGGTCATCACCAACCCGTCGGCCCGGTTCAAGGCCGACGGGTCGGGCGGGGTCATCAACATCGTCACCAAGAAGAACCGCAAGCCCGGCACATCGGGGACGGTGACCGCGAGCACCGGCACCGATGCGCGGTTCAGCCTTGGCACCACCGCCGCGTATCACCGCGACAAGCTCGACCTCAACGCCGCGCTGACGGTCCGGCGCACGGTGCCGAACTACCTGCTGACCGACCGGCGGACCGAGATCGACCCGGTCTCCGGGCTCGGCACCGGCAGCGCGCAGGACCGGCACTATTTCGGCCACCGGACGGCGAAGATCGCGACGATCGGGGCGGGGTACGCCCTGACCCCGGCCGACCAGCTCAGCGGCAGCTTCACCTACAACGACCGCGCCGGCACCCTGCGGCGCGACGAGCATGACCAGTCGTTCGATCCCACCGGCGCGCCGACCAGCGACTTCGACCGCAACAGCCGCGGCACCGAGCACGATGTCGCGACCGACGGCAACGCGACGTACAAGCACAGCTTCGCCGGCAAGGGGCATACGCTGACGATCGACGCACGCATCAGCGAGGAGGCCGAGAACCAGTTCAGCCGCTTCACCAACGCCTACCGCCTGCCGTTGCTGCCGACGACGAGCGACCAGCGCCGCCCGCATTCGGACCAGCGCGAGCGCGAGGTGACGGTCGAATACGCCCGGCCGATGGCGGCGGGCGCGAAGCTGGTGCTCGGCTACGACTTCGAGCGCGAGGACGATGCCTTCGACACCGCCGGCGACCTCGTCGATCCGGTGTCGCGCGTCGTCACCCCCGACCCGACGCAGACGAGCCGCTTCGTCTACGCTCGCGATGTCCACGCCTTCTACGGCACCTACGAACGCGTCTTCGCCGACAAGCTGACCGCGCTGTTCGGCGTCCGGGTCGAGGCGACGTCGGCGGTCGGGACCCAGGTGACGACCGCGCAGATCGACCGGACCAGCTATGTCACCGCCTATCCGACGCTCCATCTCGACTATGCGCTGTCGGACACGAAGACCCTGCGGCTGAGCTACAGCCACCGCATCGTCCGGCCCGATCCGGGCGAGCTCGACCCATATCCGGTGTTCAACAACCCGCTCGACCAGCGCGTCGGCAATCCGTTCCTGAAGCCGCAGGAGACCGACGCGGTCGAGGGCGCCTTCGCCTACGCCAAGCCCGGCCTGACGATCGAGCTGACCCCTTATTACCGGCGGACAACCAACCTGTTCACCCAGGTCGTGCGCTTCATCACCCCGACGCAGCTGCTGACGACGCAGGCGAACCTCGGGTCGTCGACCAAGACCGGGGTCGACTTCTCGGCGAACGGCAAGCTCGGCAAGTCGCTGTCGTACGGGCTCAGCGGGACGCTGTTCCACGACACGATCGACGCGGCCAACCTCGGCATCACCGGCAGCCGCGGGCTCACTAGCGTCACCGCCAAGGCCAACCTCGACTATCAGGTCACGGCGAAGGACTTGATCCAGCTGACGGTCAACTTCAAGGGCAAGCGGTTGCTGCCGCAAGGCTACAAGCTGCCGAACACGCGGGTCGATCTCGGCTTCCGGCATCAATTGAAGCCGGGGCTGTCGGTCGTAGCGACGCTGTCGGACGTCTTCGATTCGGCAAAGGACCCGTACCTGTACGACACGCCCCTGCTCCGCGAGCGGATCACCGGGCGCTACTCGCGGCGGGCGGGAACGGTCGCGCTGGCGTGGGCCTTCGGCGGCGCGCCGAAGAAAGCGGCGAAGATCGACTATCAGGACTGATCGCCGGCGCTTCGTCCGGGCCCGGATTGTCCCCAAGATTGCATCGCGCGCGGGCTTTGCCTACCCACCCGCGATGCTCGCCACCGACCAGCGTTTTGGCCTCGACCGGCGGGTCCGCCTGCCGGACGCGCTGCGGCTCGAGTCGGGCGCAGTGCTCGACCGGGCCGAGGTCGGTTACGAGACGTACGGCACGCTCGACGCCGACGGCGGCAATGCGGTCCTCATCTGCCACGCGCTGACCGGCAACCAGCACGTCGCCGGGGCCGATCCGAAGACCGGGCGGCCGGGCTGGTGGACGCGACTCGTCGGCCCCGGGCTGCCGATCGACCCGGCGCGGCATTTCATCATCTGCGCCAACGTACTCGGCGGCTGTTCGGGGTCGAGCGGCCCGGCGAGCCTCGATCCGGCGACGGGCAAGCCGTTCGGCATGGCGTTCCCGGTCATCACGATCCGCGACATGGTCCGCGCGCAGGCGGCACTGCTCGATCATCTCGGCATCGACCGGCTGCGCGCGGTCGTCGGCGGGTCGATGGGCGGCATGCAGGCGCTCGACTGGGCGGTCGCCTACCCCGACCGGGTGCATGCGGTCGTCGCGATCGCCGCCGCCGCGCGGCATTCGGCGCAGAACATCGCCTTCCACGAGGTCGGGCGGCAGGCGGTTATGGCCGACCCGAACTGGCGGCACGGCGCGTATCACGACGGCCCGCCGCCCGCCGCCGGGCTCGCGGTCGCGCGGATGGCGGCGCACATCACCTATCTGTCGGAGGAGGGACTGACCGCGAAGTTCGGCCGCGCGCTGCAGGACCGCGACGCAATCAGCTTCGGCTTCGACGCCGATTTCCAGGTCGAATCGTATCTGCGTTACCAGGGACTGAGCTTCGTCGAGCGGTTCGATGCCAATTCGTACCTCTACATCACCCGGGCGATGGATTATTTCGACCTTGCCGCGCCGCACGACGGACGGCTGGCGGCGGCCTTCGCCGGAACCAGGACCCGCTTCGCGCTGATCTCGTTCACGAGCGACTGGCTTTACCCGACCGCCGAGTCGCGGCGGATCGTCCGCGCGCTCAACGCCGCCAACGCGCGGGTCAGTTTCGTTGAGCTCGACTCGCCGCACGGCCACGACGCCTTCCTCCTTGATACACCGGCGATGAACAGCGTCGTCGACGGCTTCCTTAGGGCGGGCGAATGACCCTCCGCGCCGATCTTGCCGCGATCGCCGACGCCGTGCCGGTCGGGGCGCGGGTGCTCGACGTCGGCTGCGGTGACGGCGCGCTGCTCGCGGCGCTGCGGGCGGACAAAGGCGTCGACGGGCGCGGCATCGAGCTGGCGGGGGCGAACGTCGCCGCCGCGGTCGGGCGCGGGCTGTCGGTCGTCCAGGGCGACGCCGACGCCGACCTCGCCGACTATCCGTCCGACGCCTTCGATGTCGCGATCCTGTCGGACACGCTCCAGGCGATGCGCGCACCCGACACCGTGCTCGCCGAGCTGCTGCGGATCGCGCGGCGGGCGGTGATCTCCTTCCCCAACTTCGGTCACTGGCGGGTGCGGCTGAGCCTCGCCGCGGGGGGGCGGATGCCGATGACCCCGGCGCTGCCGGCGCCGTGGTACGCGACGCCGAACATCCATCTCTGCTCGATCGACGACTTCCGCGCGCTGGCGAACGCGCTCGACGTAACCGTCGAAGGCGCGACCTTCCTCACCAACGGCACGCGGATCACCTGGGCCGAGAACCTGCGCGCCGAGCAGGCGGTCTTCGTCCTACGCCGGGCTTAGCCGCGCGCGCGCCAGCGTGCCGCCGCCGCCGATCGGCGCGAGGCCATCGCGTTTGGTGGCGCGGACGACATGGACCCCGGCGACCTTGACCCAGTCGCCGGCCTCGAACATCGCCCCGTCGAGCAGCCGCGTCAGGCTCGCGCGCGAATGCGGGGTGCCGTCGATGCCGGTGTCGCGCGGAATGATCGCCCGGCGCGGGACGACCGCGACGAGGACGCCGGCGGGGGCCAGCACGCGCCAGAGTTCACGCAAGGCGGCGGGGTCGAGCGCGACCATCGCCAGCGCCGCATCGAACATCCCCTCGACGAACGGCAGGCGCAGCGGATCGGCGGCGACCGCGACCGACGGACCGCCCTCTGGCCATACGGTGCCACCGACGTGTGCGGCGTAAGCGACCGCGGCGATGTCGGCAGCGTCAAGCGCCCCGGCCGCGCCGCAGGCGAGAAGGCGCGTCGTCGGCAGCAGCGCCAGCACCCGGCGGACGGCCACGCGGATTTCCGGCTCGATCGTCGTCACCCGGCTCCCGGACCCGATCATCGCGCTTGGCGCGGCGGTGCGCGGCTCAGTCGCGCGCGATGCACATGGCGATGCCCATGCCGCCGCCGATGCACAGCGTCGCCAGCCCCTTCTTCGCGTCGCGCTTGCCCATCTCGTACAGCAGGGTGGTTAGGACGCGCGCGCCGCTCGCGCCGATCGGGTGGCCGATCGCGATCGCGCCGCCGTTGACGTTGACCTTCGCCGGGTCGAGGCCGAGTTCCTGCCCGACCGCGAGCGCCTGCGCGGCGAACGCCTCGTTCGCCTCGATCAGATCGAGGTCGGCGACGGTCCAGCCGGCCTTGTCGAGCGCCTTCTTCGACGCCGTCACCGGGCCGATGCCCATCACGCTCGGGTCGACCCCGGTCGACGCCCAGCTGGCGATCCGCCCGAGGACGGTGGCGCCGCGGCGCTTCGCCTCGTCGGCCGACATCAGCACGAGCGCGGCCGCGCCGTCGTTGATCCCGCTGGCGTTGGCGGCGGTGACGGTGCCGTCCTTCTTGAACGCGCCCTTCAGTCCCGACACGCTCTCGATCGTCGCGCCGTCGCGGATATATTCGTCGGTGTCGACGACGGTGTCGCCCTTGCGGCCCTTGATCGTGACCGGCGCGATCTCGTCCTTGAAGCGCCCCGACGACCGCGCGGCGCTCGCCTTGTTCTGGCTGGCGACGGCGAAGGCGTCCTGCTTCTCGCGCGTCACCTGATACTGCTCGGCGACATTCTCGGCGGTGATCCCCATGTGATAGCCGTTGAAGGCGTCCCACAGCCCGTCCTTGATCATCGTGTCGACGAGCTCGACCGCGCCCATCTTGGTGCCGGCGCGCAGCGCCTGCGCGTGGGTAGACTGGCTCATGCTCTCCTGGCCCCCGGCGATGACGACGACCGCGTCGCCCGCCATGATCGCCTGCGCCCCCAGTGCAACCGCGCGCAGGCCGCTGCCGCAGACCTGGTTGACGCCCCACGCCGGGGCCTCCTTGGCGATGCCGGCGTTGATCGCCGCCTGCCGCGCCGGGTTCTGCCCCTGCGCCGCGGTCAGCACCTGCCCCATGATCACCTCGTCGACCTCATCGGCGGCGACCCCCGACTGCGCGAGCGCAGCCATGATCGCCTGCCGCCCAAGCTCGTGCGCTGGAACGCTCCCGAACGCGCCCATGAAGCTGCCGACCGGCGTGCGCTTGGCGGCGGTGATGACGATGTCGGTCATGGTTCGGGCTCCCAAGGATTTGTCGCGACATCTACGCGCGTTGACCCGGCGATGCCAGCGGCCCCGCGTTGCGGCGCAGCAATGGTTTGTGCTACCGCAACATATTAACTCTTCAGGAAAAACTGCGATGGACCCTTCACGCGCCGACGCGGGCAAGCCGGCCCCGGTCGTGATCAAGAAATACGCCAACCGCCGCCTGTATAACACCGACACATCGAGCTACATCACGCTCGAGCATCTCGCGGTGATGACCCGCGAAGGCCGCGACTTCCAGGTGTTCGACGCCAAGTCGGGCGACGACATCACCCACAACGTCCTGACCCAGATCGTCATGGACGGCGAGAGCGGCGGGCAGACGATGCTCCCCGTGCCGTTCCTCCGCCAGCTGATCGCGATGTACGGCGATTCGATGCAGTCGATGGTGCCGCATTATCTCGAGGCGTCGATGGCGGCGTTCGCCAAGAACCAGGCGCAGTTCCGCGATTCGGTTGCCGGGGCGTTCGGCGGCGCGGCGTTCAAGCCGTTCGAGACGCTCGCCAAGCAGAACATGGCGATGTTCCAAGCCGCCGCCGACATGCTCACCGGGCGCGCGGCGCTGGTCAAAACGAACGAACCGGCGGCCAAGCCCGATTCGGGCAAGGGCGACGGCGAGCTCGATTCGCTGAAGGCGCAGATGGCGGCGTTGCAGGCGCAGCTCGAGCGGCTGAGCAAGAGCTGACGGGGCGCAGACCTACGGCTTGACGAACTTCAGCGTCATCCGGTCGCTCTCGCCGATCGCGGCGTATTTCGCGCGGTCGGTATCGCCGAGCTGATAGGTCGGCGGCAGCGTCCACACCCCGTCGGGATAGTCGGCGGTGTCCTTCGGGTTGGCGTTGACCTCCGACGCCGCGACGAACTTGAAGCCCGCGGCGGCGGCGAGCGCCTTGACCGTCGAGACCTTCATGTAGCCGCTCTTGGCCTCGCGGTCGGCCGCCATCGTCTCGGGCGCACGGTGCTCGACGACGCCGAGGACGCCGCCGGGCTTGAGCGTGGCGTAGAACGCCTTGAACGCCTCGGGGCCGTAGCCGCCGCCGACGTAATTGTGGATCTCGCGGAAGCTGAGCACCATGTCGGCGGAGGCGGCAGGGGCGACGGCGTACGCGCCCTTGCCGAACGCGGTGACCGCGACCTTGCCGTAGCTGGCGGGGTCAGCGTCGAGCTTCGCCTTGAACTTCGCCACCGCCTTCGCGCCGTTCTCGGTCGCGGGGTTGCTGCCGGCGGCGATGTAGCGCCCGCGGTCGCGCAGGTACGGCGCGAGGATCTCGGTGTACCAGCCGCCGCCGGGGGTGATCTCGACCACCGTCATTGTCGGCTTGAGGCCGAAGAAGGCGAGCGTCTCGGCCGGGTGGCGATACTGGTCGCGCGCGCGGTTCGCCTCCGACCGCTGCGGCCCGGCGAGGATCGCGGCCATGTCGGCGGGCGCGGCGAGTGCGGGCGCGGCGAGTGCGGGCGCGGCGAGTGCGGGCGCGGCGAGTGCGGCGGCAGCGATCAGGAGCGGAATCAGGCGCACAATCATTCTCCAGAGCAAGACAACGACGGAGCGGTATCAGAAGTTTTCGCCGCCCCAAGACTTTTCGGCGCCGCCGGACTCGCGCTGCTTCTC
>CAXTPH010000062.1:0-11053 GCA_964245955.1 uncultured Sphingomonadaceae bacterium
CAGGGCGTGGGTGACCGGGTCGACCTCGCCTTCGCGCGGCCCGGTGCCCGGACGGGCGAGGGCCTGGTGGTGATCGGCCTCAAGGGCCTCGACCGTCCCGGGATCGAGGCCGCGCTCGGGGCGGAAATCGGGGTGCGCGCGCCACGCGACGTCGCTCAGCAGGCACGTCGCGAGGCGTAAACGCCGCAGGTCGGCGGGCTCGCCGGCACCGAACAGCCCGTCCATCCACGCCATCAGCATGTCGCCGTGTTCGGGGAAGCGCCCCTGCCGCGCCCCCTCGTCGCGCGCCGCGGCGATCAGCGGGTCCTCGGCCTGGAGCGCGGGCGGCATCCGCTCGTAGAGCAGCCCCTCGCGCAGGCCATAGGCGCTGGCGACGATCGTGCTGCTGCCGAGCCGCTTGACCACCGCGCCGAGCAGCAGCGCCGCGCCAGGCAGCGACGGCAGCCGCGAGGTCGAGATCGCGGTGACATCCTTGAGCGTCTTCGGGTTGATCCGCGCCAGCGAGCGCGCCAGCCGGTCGGGCACGCCCGGGTCCATCGCATATTGGTGGATGACCGGGAGCGGATAGTCGTTGAGGTAGATGTGCAGCTGGACGAGCGCGCGCCACGACCCGCCGACCATGTAGAACGGCTTGCCCGCGCCCTTCGCCGCCCAGTCGACCTGGTCGAGGGCAGCGGCGATGAACGGGCGCAAGGCTCGCGCGCCGCGCTTGCGGACCGCGTCGAGCCGCAGCGCGCCGATCGGCAGCGAGATGCGGTCGTGCACCTCGCCGCCCTCGACCCGGATCAGTTCGAGGCTGCCGCCGCCGAGGTCGCCGACGATACCGTCGGCCTGCGGGATGCCGGCGATGACCCCCAGCGCCGCGCCGCGCGCCTCGGCCTCGCCGCTGATGACCTCGATCGCGAGGCCGCAGCGGTTGGCGACGACCTCGATGAAGCGGTCGGCGTTGCGCGCCTCGCGGACGGCGGCGGTGGCGACGGTCCGCAGGTCGGCGACGCCCATGTCGCGCGCGAGGTGCGCGAAGCGGGCGAGCGCGGTGACCGCGAGGCGCATCGACCCGTCGCTTAGCTTGCCCTCGGCGGCGATGCCGCGCCCGAGCCCGGCCATGACCTTTTCATTGAAGATCACCACCGGTGTCCGGTTGCGCCCCTGGTAGACGACGAGCCGGACCGAATTCGAGCCGATGTCGATGATGCCGCTGAGATCGTTGTCGAGCGTGGTCGGCGTCCTCGTCCGCGACCACGGCATGACGAGGCTCATTCGGCGTCCGGCAGCGAGGCGTCGGTCTCGGCGACGACATAAAGGTCGCTGTCGAGCATCAGCCGCGGCACCATCTCGTGCCCGCGCAGCGCGGTGCCGCGGCCCGACAGCGACGGGTTGGTCATGAAATAGCGATGAAGGTTGAACGCCTCCGACGCGCCGGGGACGAGGCGGGTGTAGATCCCATCGGGGCCGAGCGTCCACGACTGCTCGGTGTCCTTGAGGTTGGCGAGCATGACCTGGTCGAGCACCTGCGCGTGGACCGTCGGGTTCTCGATCGGCACGAGCACCTCGACGCGGCGGTCGAGGTTGCGCGGCATCCAGTCGGCCGAGCTGATGAACAGCCGCGCGTGCCGCGACGGCAGGGCGTGGCCGTTGGCGAAGGCGAGGATGCGGCTGTGCTCGAGGAAGCGACCGATCACCGAACGGACGCGGATATTGTCCGATACGCCGGGGACGCCGGGGCGGAGGCAGCAGATGCCGCGGATGATCAGGTCGATCTCGACGCCGGCCTGGCTCGCCTCGTACAATTTCTCGATGATCGGCGTGTCGACGAGGCTGTTGAGCTTAAGCCAGATCGCCGCCGGGCGGCCGGTGCGCGCGCTTTCGATCTCGCCGTCGATCAGGCCGTAGAGCTTGGCGCGCATCGTCAGTGGCGACATGCCGAGCTTCGCCAGCCGGGTCGGCTGGACATAGCCAGTGATGTAATTGAGCACCTGCGCCGCGTCGCGCGCCAGCACCGGATCGGCGGTGAAGAACGACAGATCGGTGTAGATGCGCGCGGTCACCGGGTGATAGTTGCCGGTGCCGAAGTGGACGTAGGTGCGCAGTTCCTCGCCCTCGCGCCGGACGACCATCGACAGCTTGGCGTGGGTCTTCCACTCGACGAAGCCGTAGACGACCTGGACCCCGGCGCGTTCGAGCGCCGCCGCCCACATCAGATTCTGCTCCTCGTCGAAGCGCGCCTTCAGCTCGACCACCGCCGTCACCGACTTGCCGGCCTCCGCCGCGTCGATCAGCGCGCGGACGATCGGCGAGTTCTTGCCCGCGCGGTAGAGCGTCTGCTTGATCGCGATGACGTCGGGATCGAGCGCCGCCTGCTTGAGGAAGGCGAGCACGACCTCGAAGCTCTCGTAGGGATGGTGGACGACGAGGTCCTTGTCGCGGATCGCGGCGAAGCAGTCGCCGCCATGCTCGCGGATGCGCTCGGGGAAGCGCGGCGTATACGGCTCGAACTTGAGGTCGGGGCGATCCTCGTCGACGAGGACGCCAAGGTCGGCGATGCCGAGGATACCGGTGACGACGGTCGTGTCGCGCTCGCCGACATGGAGCGCGTCACGGACCAGCGCGTAAAGCCCCGGCGGGGTCGCGGCCTCGATCTTCAGCCGGATGACCTCGCCGCGGCGCCGCCGCTTGATCGCGCTCTGATAGTAGCGGACGAGGTCCTCGGCTTCCTCCTCGATCTCGATGTCCGAATCGCGGATGACGCGGAACGCGCCGTCGCCGAGCAGCTCGTAGCCGGGGAACAGCTGGTCGAAGAATAGCCGGATCGTGTCCTCGAGACTGATGTACCGCGCGGTCTTGCCCGGCAGCCGGGTAAAGCGCGGCAGCATCGACGGCAGCATCAGGAGCGCACGCAGGATCTCCTCGTCCGAATTGCGGCGCAGCTCGAGGATCAGGCTGAAGCCCTTGTTCGGGATGAACGGGAACGGGTGCGCCGGGTCGATCGCCTGCGGCGTCAGGACCGGAAACACCTGGTCGAGGAAGTGCCGCTCGAGCCAGACACTTTCATCGGCGGTGAGGTCGCCCGCCTTGAGCACGTGGAAGTCGACCCCGGCGAGCCGTCGCCGCAACTCGCCCCACGCGGTCTGCTGGTCGTCCATCAGCCGGTCGGCGGTCGACGCGATCGCCGCGAGCTGCTCGGCCGGGGTCGCGCCTTCGGGCGAGCGCGTCTCGATCCCGGCGTTGACCTGCCCGCGCAGGCCGGCGACGCGGACCATGTAGAATTCGTCGAGGTTGTTGCCCGAGATCGACAGGAAGCGCAGCCGCTCGAGCAGCGGGTGGTTCGGGTTCGCCGCCTCGTCGAGGACGCGCTCATTGAACGACAGCCACGACAGCTCGCGGTTGAAATAGCGCTCGGTATCGGCGACGCCGTCGACGACGGGGCCGGGCTTGGCGCGGGCGGTGGCGGCGAGGGCGAGCGCGGTATCCATAGCCACCATCTAAACCGAAGTGGATGACAGGTCGATGATAGCGGATCGTGACGTCACCCCGCGCGGGCGGCCTCGATCGCGGCGACGTCGATCTTGACCATTCCCATCATCGCCTGGAAGACCCGTGCCGCCACCGCCGGGTCGGGATCGGTCATGCCCTCCATGAGCGCCCTGGGGTCGATCTGCCACGACAAACCCCAGCGGTCGCGGCACCAGCCGCAGGCGATCTCCGCCCCGCCGTCGCTCGTCAGCGCGTCCCAGTAGCGGTCGGTCTCGGCTTGGTCCTCGGTCTCGACCGTCAGGCTGATCGCGTCGGTGAAGGGGTGACCGGGGCCGCCGTTCATCGCGACGAACAATCGGCCGAACAGGGTGAATTCGATCGTCAACACGTCGCCGACCTTGCCGGACGGATAGTCGGCGGCGGCGCGGCGGATCGCGTCGATCCGGCTGTCGGGAAACAGGCCCGTGTAGAATTCGACCGCCGCTTCCGCATCGTCATCGAACCACAGGAAAGTCTTGATGCCCGTCGCCATGTGCCGCCCCCACGTTGCGCAGCAGGCGTACTGTATCGCTCAGTCGCCGAGCAAGTCCCCCTGCCCTTCGAGCACGGTCCGCGCGAGCGGCACCGTTACCTCGCGCCGCGTCGCCAGCGCGAGCGCGTCGATCGCGGCGACGGTGGTCGCGGCGGCGGCAAAGCTGCGTTCGATGCGGAGGACGATATAGCCGACGACATCGGGGGCGACGCGGACCCCGCGGTCGGCGAACTGCTTGGCGATCACCCCGGCAAGCAGCGTGTCGTCGGGCGCGCCGATGACGAGCGTGGGGGTCGCCGCGAGGCGCGAGGCGAGGTCGGGCAGCGTTACCCAGCGCCGCGGCAAGTCGCGCGCGGTGAACAGCACGGGGGCCTCGGCGGTCGCGGCATTCCACGCGTGGAACAAGGCGGTGTCGTCGCCTGCGCGGTCGGAATCGTCGATCAGCGTCGCACCATGCCGATCGACGAAGACGCGGCCGAGGTGGCTCTTGCCCGACCCGGGCGGTCCGACGAGAAGCGAACGCGGCGCGGGCGGCCCCGACAGCCACGCGACGGCATCGGCATTCGCGGCGGCAATGACGAAGTCGGCGGGTGCCTGCGCGCTGGCATAGGCGAGCGGCAGCGGCAGTTGCGCCATCGCGTCAGTTCGGCGCGAGCGGATCGCGCCGGGGCTTGGGCGGTGCGACCGCCTTCGGTACCACGACTGGCCCCGCAGGTTTGGGTGTGGCACCCGCAGGAACCGGCGCGGCATCGGGCTCGGCGACGACCTCGGCCGAATTGAGCTCGGCCGCCGACAGCGGCGCGGCGACGATCGGATCGCCCGGCACTTTGCGGCGGAGCAGGACCCCCGCGGCGTCGGGCGCGAGTCGCAGTCCGCGCTGGTCGAGCTGGTAGGCGAGCATCTCAACGCTGTCGCTATGCCGGATGACGATCCGCGACGTCCCGCCGAGCGACAGGCTGACGAGGCCGACCCCGGTCACGGTTGGGGTGCCGCGCACCGCGGCCTCGATCGCCGCCCACGACTTCGCGTCCGCCGTGACGACGCTCGCCTCGACGCCGCCGCCGACGCTCGATGCCGCCTCCGCCGCGCTGCCGATGAACGGTGCCGAGCCGATCAGCGGCTCGAGCTCGACGGTCAGGCCCTTTTCGGTCCGCAGCAGCCCGGCTTGGAGCGCGCGAATGTAGATCGCATCGACCTGACGCACCGCGTCGTCGAGCATCGCATCGACCCCGGCGGTGTTGGCGGCGCGCAGGCTCGCCCGCCCAAGTTCGACCGCGTCGGGGCCATGTCGCGCGGTGACCGTCGCCGCGACCGGCCCGCCGGGATAGCTCCGCGTCAGCCACAGTTCGGCGGTGACGACATCGGCGGCCTTGAACCGGCTCAGGATGTTGCGCCACAGGGTACGGTCGCCGCGGCGGCTCTGATAGGCAGTCAGGACGACGTTGTCGCCCGCGCTCGCCGCCGGGATGACATAATCGAGCGCGCTCGCGGCATCGCGGAAGCGCAGCCACGCCGCCAGCCACGGGGTCTTGGTCTGGTAGACCGTCCGCACCCCGGCATCGATCGTCACCGGCAGCAGCAGCATCGGCGGCGGCGCGCCGCCGAACGCGCCGCCGAGATAGCCGCTGGCGCGGTCGCGGTCGAAGACGATCGCCAGCCGCCCGATGTAGCGCGTCAGCGAGAAATGCTCGGTCTCGATCTCGACGCCGGCGACCATGCCTTCGATCGCGCCTTCGGCAAGCTTCGGCGCATCGGTCGGAACCCCGCCGGTCAGCCGCGCCCACAGGAGGGGCCACGCGCGGCGCTCGGCCTCCCGGTACGCATTGGCGCGCGCGTCGGTCGCGTTGCCGGCGACGACATCGACTGCGACGCCGCCGATCTTATACGCTCCCGGGCCGGTCGGGACGGCGAGCGCGGGTGCCGCGAACGCGACCATCAGCCAGAAAAGGACGCACCGGACCATCGCTCGCGTCTTTGGCCGATGGAGGGTCGAAATCCAAGCGACAACGCGTTACGGGGTCGGCATGGAAGATATCAAGCCGCTGACCTACGCCGACGCCGGCGTGTCGATCGCCGCGGGCAACGCGCTGGTGAAGATGATCGCGCCGCTGGCGCGCGCGACGGCGCGACGTGGGGCTGATGCCGAGCTGGGCGGATTCGGCGGCTTCTTCGACCCCAAGGCGGCGGGGTTCGTCGATCCGCTGCTCGTCGCGGCGAACGACGGCGTAGGGACAAAGCTCAAGCTCGCGATCGAGACGGGCAAGCACGACACGGTCGGCATGGACCTCGTCGCGATGTGCGTCAACGACCTGATCGTCCAGGGCGCCGAGCCGCTGTTCTTCCTCGACTATTTCGCCAGCGCTACGCTCGACACCGGGGTCGCCGCGCGCGTCGTCGCCGGCATCGCCGAGGGCTGCAAAATTGCCGGCTGCGCCCTGATCGGCGGCGAGACCGCCGAGATGCCGGGGATGTATGCGCCGGGCGATTACGACCTCGCCGGCTTCTCGGTCGGTGCGGTCGAACGCGGCGAACAGCTGACCGGCGAAAAGGTCAGCCCCGGCGACGTCCTGCTCGGACTCGCGTCGTCGGGCGCGCACTCGAACGGCTTCTCGCTGATCCGCAAGCTCGTCGAGCGCAGCGGTGCGCGGCTCGACCGGCCCGCGCCGTTCGATTTCGAGCGGCTGCTCGGCGACGCCCTGCTCGA
The DNA here is from genome assembly GCA_964245955.1 of uncultured Sphingomonadaceae bacterium. Taxonomy (GTDB): domain Bacteria; phylum Pseudomonadota; class Alphaproteobacteria; order Sphingomonadales; family Sphingomonadaceae; genus Polymorphobacter_B. Next base: position 6,711 of record CAXTPH010000062.1, read on the forward strand.
GCCGACGCGGATCTACGTCCGCGCGCTGCTGCCGTTGCTGAAGACCGGCGCGATCCACGCGCTTGCGCACATCACCGGCGGCGGGTTGCTCGAGAATGTCCCGCGCATTCTCCCCGCCAGGTGTCACGCCCGGATCGACGCCGGCGCGTGGCCGCAACCGCCGTTGTTCGCATGGCTGCAGGCGCAGGGGCGGATCGAGCCGGGGGAGCTCGCGCGGACGTTCAATTGCGGCATCGGCATGGTGCTGTGCGTCGCGCCGAACCGGGTGGCTAAGCTCAGCGAGACCCTCAACGAATACGGCGAAGTCGTTCACCCCATTGGCGTCGTCGAACCCGGCGACAAAGGCTGCACCGTCTTCGGCGCGGACGAGGTCTGGAGCGCGCGCGGGCCGTGGGAAGCAACGCATCTTGGCTGAAAAGGCCCGCCTCGCGGTCCTGATCTCGGGGCGCGGCTCGAACATGGCGGCGTTGCTCTACGCGTCGCGGATCGCCGACTGCCCGTTCGAGATCGTCCTCGTCGCGTCGAACGTCCCGGATGCGCCGGGCCTGGCGCTTGCTGCCGCCGAGGGCGTCGCCACCTTCGCGCACGATCATCGGGGCGTGAAGCGCGCCGATTTCGACGCGGTGATCGACGCCGAACTCGCACGCGCCGGGGCGACGCATGTCGCGCTCGCCGGTTACATGCGGCTGCTGTCGGACGGGTTTGTCGACCGCTGGGCGGGGCGGATGGTCAATATCCACCCGTCGCTGCTCCCGCTCCACAAGGGCCTTGATGTCCATGAAAACGTGATCGCAGCCGGCGAGACGTTGACGGGGTGTTCGGTCCACCTCGTCACCAGCGAGCTCGACGGGGGGCCGATCCTCGGCCAGCTCCGCGTTGCGGTACTGGCTGGCGACACGCCGGCGACGCTTGCCGCACGCGTCCTGATCGCCGAGCATCAGCTCTATCCGCGGGTCGTCGCCGAATGGGTCGGCGCTCAATCGAGTCCCGATGCGATCCTCGCGCGGCTCCGCGCCCTCGCGCTCGCCCTCCCCGCCGCAGCCGAGAAACTATCGCACGGCTCGCCGGGGTTCTTCGTCACCGGCGGCAAGTTCTTCGCGTACTTCAGCTATGACCATCACCGCGACGGCGTCATGGGCCTGCTCGTCAAGGCGAGTGGGGTCGAGGAGCAGGCGAGCCTGATCGAGCGCGACCCCGACCTCTACTACCGTCCCGCCTATTTCGGCCCCGCGGGTTGGATCGGCATCCGCCTCGACACCGGCGAGACCGACTGGGCGCATATCGAAGAGTGGCTGACGCGGAGCTGGCGGGCGAGCGCGCCGAAGCGGCTGGCGATGCTGCCGTTTTAAAGCGACCAGCGATTAGCGTGCGGGAGCGTTGATCGCCAGCTGCGCGGCAAAGGCCCGCTGATACGCCGGTCGTGCTTCGCCGCGCGCCACGTAGGCTGCCAGGTTCGGGAACTCAGCCAGCAGGCCCGACATTTTGAGGCGCTTGAGCACCTCGACCATCATCAGATCGCCCGCGCTGAAGTCCGCATCGAGCCAGTCGGCATCGCCTAGCCGCGCGGCCAGCGATCGCAATCGCGCGCGGACGCGGTCGATAATCAGCGGCAGGCGTTCGCTCGTCCAAGGGCGGTCGCCCTCGATGATCCTCGCGGTCGTCAATTCAAGGATGGGCGGCTCCACCGTGTTGAGCGCGGCGAACATCCACATGACGGCGCGGGCGCGGGCGTTGCCGTCCACCGGCAACAGGCCGGCATGGTGGTCCGCGATATGCAGGACGATCGCACCGGTTTCGAACAGGACGAGATCGCCTTCCTCATATGTGGGGATCTGGCCGAACGGATTAAGCGCGACATGCGCAGAACTCTTCATCGCCACGAACGAGACCAGGCGCACCTGATAGGGTAAACCGACCTCCTCGAGCGCCCAGCGGACCCGCGTGTCGCGCGCCAGCCCCTTGCCGCCATCCGGGGAACGCTCAAAGGCGGTGATGATGATCGTCATCGCGTCCGCTCCCTCGGTCTGGTCAGCGCGAAAGCACCAAAATGATCCCTCAGCCCGTGATCTCGGTCTGAGCGAAGAAGTAGGCGATCTCGATTGCGGCGTTCTCGGCGCTATCGGACCCGTGGACGGTGTTCGCCTCGATGCTTTCGGCGTGGACCTTACGGATCGTGCCGTCTGCGGCGTTCGCCGGGTTGGTCGCGCCCATGATATCGCGATAGCCAAGCACGGCGTTGTCGCCCTCGAGCACCTGAACGACGACCGGGCCGGAAATCATGAAGGAGACGAGCTCGCCGAAGAAGCCGCGCTCGCGGTGGACGGCATAGAAGCCCTCGGCCTGCGCCTGCGTCAGCTGGAGCCGCTTCTGCGCGACAATGCGCAGGCCGGCCGCTTCGATCATCGCGTTGACCGCACCGGTCAGGTTGCGGCGGGTCGCGTCGGGCTTGATGATCGAGAAAGTGCGTTCGGTGGCCATGGGGTCTCCGGGGAGTTATCGAAATGAGGGGGAAAGCGCCGTCGCTCTATCGGCGTGACAGCGCAAACGCAAGTTAGGCGGCTTTTTCCCACCCACCGCCGTCGTTTTCGCGCCAATAGACTGGCGTGACGCCGTCGAGCTCGCGGATCGCCTTCCACTGGCGGCGGGCCAGGCCCAATGCCGCTTCATCGCCGCCGTCGAACAGATAGAGCGCGCGGCGATAGGTCGACAGGTCGCCGGGCACCACCCCATCGACGACCACGAGCAGGTCGGCGGCGTTCGCCTCCCCCTCTTCCGCGGTCAACAGGATCGGCTGCGCGGCGGCGAATGGCCCGTCGACCGCGTGCGGCAGGAACGAGGCCGCATCGTAGGTCCACAGCGCAGCGTCGAGCCGCGCGAGCAGCGTCGGATCGGCGGCGCGGACGACCGCGCGATACCCAGCCGCGATCGCCTTTTCGAGCAGCCGCGGGAGGACGGCGTCGAGCGGTTTCGCCGCCAGCTGGTAAAAGTTGACGTCGGTCATGTTCGTGCTCCTCCCCGATACGGGGGAGGATTACTGCCCCTCGAAATTATCCGCGACGAACTTCTCGAGCAGGCGAACGCCGTACCCCGTCGCGCCCTTTGCCCAGAGCGGGGCGTCCTTGGACGACCACACCATGCCGGCGATGTCGAGGTGCGCCCATTTCACCCCCGGCTTGATGAAGCGCGCGATGAACTGCGCGGCAGTGATCGAACCGCCCTCGCGCGGGCCGACGTTCTTCATGTCGGCGATCGCCGAGTCGATCAGCTTGTCGTAGGCGTCGCCCATCGGCATCCGCCACAGCGGGTCGCCGACCGCGCCGCCCGCCGCGATAAGCTGTGCGGCGAGGCCGTCGTCGTTGGCGAAAATGCCGCCATGTTCGTGGCCGAGGCTGACGATCATCGCCCCGGTCAGCGTCGCGAGGTCGACGATGACTTCGGGCTTGAACTGCTCCTGCGCCCACCACAGCACGTCGCACAGCACGAGCCGACCCTCGGCGTCGGTGTTGATGACCTCGATCGTCTGGCCCGACATGCTGGTGACGACGTCGCCGGGGCGCTGCGCCTTGCCGTCGGGCATGTTCTCCACGAGCCCGCAGACGCCGATGACGTTGACCTTTGCGTTACGCGCGGCGAGCGCATGCAGCGCCCCGGTGACCGCCCCGGCCCCGCCCATGTCCCACTTCATGTCTTCCATGCCCGGCGGCTGCTTGAGCGAGATGCCGCCAGTGTCGAAGGTCACGCCCTTGCCGACGAGCACCACCGGCACCGCGTCGCCGCCGCCGTTCCAGCGCATGACGAGGATCTTCGCTTCGCGGTCGGAGCCCTGGCTGACGCCGAGCAGCGCGCCCATGCCGAGGCGGGTCATCTCGGCCTCGCCGAGCACCTCGATCGCGAGGCCCGCGGGGGCGACCCCGGCAGCGCGCTCGACGAAGCTTTCGGGGTAGATGATGTTCGCCGGCTCGGAGACGAGGTCGCGGGTCAGCGCGACCCCGGCGGCGATCGCGGCAAGGTCGCCATGCGCGCTGTCGTCGGCCCCGACGATCGTCAATGTCTCGAGCGTCGGCTTCTGCGCCGGCTTCATCGTCGTCCGGTACTTGTCGAAGCGGTAGGCGCGCAGGGTCGCGCCGTGCGCCAGCCGCGCCGCCGCCTCGGCGAGCGGCAGGCCGAGCCCGTCGATCCCCGTCAGGTCGACCGTCACGCTCTTCTCGCCGCTGGTGATCAGCTTGGCGGCGATCGCCCCGCCGATCTTCTCGAACGTCCGCGCGTCGGCCTTGCCGATCGCGCCGAGCCCGGCGACGAGGATACGCGTCGCGGTCGAGTTCGCGGGGGCGAAGATTTCGACG
>CAXTPH010000063.1:0-10977 GCA_964245955.1 uncultured Sphingomonadaceae bacterium
GGGCGTCGCCCGCGCCCGCGCCCTGGCGAAGCGGCTCGGTAACGCACCGCTCGCGATCGTCGACAAGCGCCGTGAGAACCCAGGCGAATCGGAGGTCATGAACATCATCGGCGACGTTACCGGGCGCGCCTGCGTCCTGGTCGACGACATCATCGATTCGGGCGGCACCCTGTGCAACGCCGCCGCCGCGCTGATGCAGTCAGGGGCGACGAGTGTCACCGCCTACATCACTCACGGCGTCCTGTCGGGCGGCGCGGTCGCGCGGGTCGAGGCATCCGAACTGACCGAACTCGTGATCACCGACTCGATCGCGCCGCTCGACGTCGTCAAGACCGCGAAGAAAATCCGGCTGATCACCATTGCCCCACTGCTCGCCGAGGCGATGCGCCGGACGAGCGAGGAAAGCTCGGTATCGAGCCTGTTCGACTGAAGCGTCAGCGCGCCGCCATCGCCACCATCGGCGCATCAGCCTTCTGGCAATGGACCGCCATCACCGGCGCGTCGGACTCGGTCAGGCGGGTGAGGACATCGCCTGCCGCTGCATTGCACGCGTCGACCGACGCATAGCGCGGCGCGAGGACGCGCACGGTGTGACACTGGTCGCCGGCATCGCTGCAGCCGAGCAGGGTCATGGCGCTCAGCAGCGGTGTCATCGGGCGACTCCCTTCGTCGCACAATAACGTCGCTTCGTCGTACTCGTTCCTAGGTCAGCGGTTCGGTTAGCATGTAAACCGGCTCGGTGCCGAGAAACGCGCGGAATTCGCGCGCGATCTCCTGGCTGGGTGCGCCCGATGCATCCGTGGCGAAGCCGTCCATGTCGGCGACATCGATGATCTCGACATAGTCGTACGGTGCCGCGCCGCCCGCCCCGAGCAGGCCGGTCGTGCGATAGATCTGGAAATCGTCGATCGACGGCAGCGAGCGGACGCCGGGAATGTCGCGCGTCCGCGCCCATTCTTCATAGTCGGCGACATTGGTATCCGGCTTCAGGTTGAACAGGACGACGACCCGCATGCGCTTGGCTCCGATGGTTTGACGGCTCCAACCCCGCCTTCGCACGTTCGTTGCATTGACGTTGGTCGGGGCGCCGGGTGATAGGCCGGTGTCCGGGTGCTGCAGGCGGGAGTGAAGCAATGGTGCGTACGACGATCGCCGCGATGCTGATACTGGCGAGCATGACGGGTGCCCCGGTTGCGGCGCAGTCGATGCTCAAGCCGGCCCCGACCGACACCAGCCTGCCGCGGCAGAAGATCGTCGAGGTGTTCGGCACCGATCCGTGCCCGAAGTCGACCGACCCCGACGAGATCATCGTCTGCTCGCGCCGCCCCGACGAGGATCGCTACCGCATCCCGCCGGCGGTCCGCAGCGACGTCCAGGCGCTCGCGCCGAACGTCGCCAACCGACGCAACCTGCTCGGCGACGACGCCGGCGGGGCGGGCGGCGGCATCGGCTCCTGCAGCGCGGTCGGCCCCGGCGGCGGCACCGGCTGCAACCAGGCGATGCAGGACCAGTATCGCGCCGCGCGTAAACAGGGGCTCGTGCCGCAGTCGGTCCTGCCGCAGATCACGCCGACGGTGACCCCGAACTAGACGGGCGCGGCGGGCGTTTACGCCGCACCGCAACATGTCCTTGCCGATTACAAGCATGCACACTATCTGTGATGCATGACACAGGACTCGCTTGCTTTCCTTCTCAGCGACACCAGCCGGCTGCTGCGACGGCGGTTCGACGCGCAGGCGCGCAGCCTCGGCGTCAGCCGCGCGCAGTGGCAGGTGCTGTTTGCCCTGTCGCGGAACGAGGGGATCAACCAGACGGGGCTCGCCGATTACCTCGAGGTCGAGACGATCACCCTGTGCCGGATGGTTGACCGGCTCGAGGAGGCATCGCTCGTCGAGCGCCGTGCCGATCCCGCCGATCGCCGGGCGTGGCGGCTGCATCTGACCGAGAACGCGCGGCCGTTGCTCGAAAAACTTCGCGGCATCGGCGAAGATGTCACCGACGAAGCGCGCGCCGGGCTCGATCCCGCCGCGCTCGCCACGACGATGGCCGCGCTCGTCGCGATCCGCACCAATCTATCGTCGCGCGCCGAAGCGTGCGTGAAGAAGTCGGGAGTTAAGTGATGCACGATATCGTCGGTCGCGACCAGCTGGTCGCCGCGCCGCGCCGGACGCTGTGGCAGCGCGCGCGACGCCCCGTGCTGATGCTGCTGTTGCCGCTGATCATTGTCGCCGGCGGCGCATATTTCTGGTTGACCGCGGGCCGGTCGGTGTCGACCGACAACGCCTATGTCAACCAGGACAAGGTTTCGATCAGCTCGGACGTCACCGGCCGCGTCGTCGACGTCAACGTCGGCGAGAGCCAGACCGTCCACAAGGGCGACGTCCTGTTCCGGATCGATCCCGAGCCGTTCCGCATCGCCCTCGAGCAGGCGAACGCCAACCTCGCCAACGCCCGCGCGCAGGTCGCCGAGATGCGCTCGACCTTCACCGGCAAGGGCGCCGGCGTTACCGGCAAGCGTGAGGCGATCGGCTACGCGCAGATCGACCTCAAGCGCCAGCAGGACCTGATGACCAACGGTTTCACGACGCGCGCGCGGCTCGAACAGGCGGAGCATACGCTGGCGCAGGCGCGGTCGGACATGGCGAGCGCCGAGGCCGATGAGGCGAATGCCCGTGCCGCGCTCGGCGGCGACCCCGGCGGCTCGATCGACCGGCATCCGCTGGTGATGGCGGCGGCGGCGGCGCGCGACAAGGCGGCGCTCGACCTCAAGCGGACGACGGTGATCGCGCCGGCGAACGGCCTCGCCAGCCAGACGACCAAGGTCCAGCCCGGCCAGATCGTCGCGCTCGGCATCCCGACGATGAGCCTGTTGATCAGCAACCGCGACTGGGTCGAGGCGAACTTCAAGGAGACCGACCTCGACCATATGCGGATCGGCCAGAAGGCGTCGGTCAAGCTCGACGCCTATCCGGGGACGCCGCTGACCGGGCACGTCGAGAGCGTCGGCGGCGGCACCGGATCGACCTTCTCGCTGCTGCCGGCGCAGAACGCGACCGGCAACTGGGTCAAGGTCGTCCAGCGCGTGCCGGTCCGCATCGCGATCGACGACCATCGCGGCCTGCCGCCGATCGCGGGCCTGAGCGCCAACGTCACGGTCGACCTGCAGGCGGCGAAGTAGCCGCCGGTGGCGTCCGCCGCGCTTCCCTTCGCCGCCGCGCCGGCCAAGGCGGTCAACCCGCTGCTGGTGACGTGCGTCGTCATGCTGGCGACCTTCATCACCGTGCTCGACTCGACGATCGCCAACGTCGCGCTGCCGCACATGCAGGCGAGCCTCGGCGCGGCGTCGGACACGGTGACGTGGGTCCTGACCTCGTACATCGTCGCCGCCGCGATCGCGACGCCGCTGACCGCGTGGCTCGGCGGCAAGGTCGGGCGCAAGCGACTGTTCGTCTTCGCCATCGGCGGCTTCGTCGTCGCGTCGATGCTGTGCGGGCTTGCCCAGTCGCTCGAGCAGATGGTGTTCTTCCGCCTGCTCCAGGGGGCATCGGGCGCGTTCCTCGTGCCGCTCGGTCAGTCGTTCCTGCTCGATGCCTACCCGAAGGAAAAGCACGGCCAGGCGATGGCGCTGTGGGGCGTCGGCGTCATGGTCGGCCCGGTGATGGGGCCGGTGCTCGGCGGCTGGCTGACCGACAATTTCGAATGGCGCTGGGTGTTCTACGTCAACCTGCCGTTCGGCCTGCTCGCGCTGTTCGGCGCGCTGGCGGTGCTGCCGAACCCCGACAAGCTGATGCGCAAGTTCGATGCCTTCGGCTTTCTCGCGCTCGGCGTCGGCATCGGCGCGCTCCAGCTGATGCTCGACCGCGGCCAGCAGCTCGACTGGTTCTCGTCGTGGGAGGTGCGGATCGAGGCGGCGGTCTGCGCGATCGGGCTCTGGGTGTTCGGCGTCCACATCTTCACCGCGCGCGATACGATCCTGCCGTCGGCGTTGCTCAAGGATGGCAACATCGTCACCGGCTTCGCCTTCATCTTCCTCGTCGGCATGCTTCAGGTCGCGACGAGCGCGCTGCTGCCGCCGATGCTCGAACAGCTCTACGGCTATCCGGTGGTCATCTCGGGGCTGACGATGGCCCCGCGCGGGGTCGGCACGATGGCGGGGATGCTCCTCGTCGGGCGGCTGATCGGCCGGATCGACGCGCGGATCATGATGATCACCGGCATGTCGCTGGTGGCGATCACGATGTTCTGGATGACCGGGTTCTCGCCGCTGATGGGGAGCGGGCCGTTCCTCTGGTCGGGCCTCGTCCAGGGCTTCGGCATCGGCCTGATCTTCGTGCCGCTCAACACGCTCGCCTTCGCCACCGTTCCCGCCGTGCTGCGGACCGAGGCGGCGAGCTTCTTCAGCCTGCTGCGCAACCTCGGCGGCTCGGTCGGGGTCAGCCTGTCGGTCGGGGTCCTCGCGCGCCAAACCCAGATCGCGCACGCCGATATCGGCAGCGCGGTCTCCCCGTTCACCGTGCCCGGCGCCGACCCCAACCTCGCCCAGGCGCTCGGCGCGACCGGCGATACGATCGTCGCCATGCTCGACGCGACGGTCAACGGGCAGGCGGCGATGATCGCCTATCTCGACGATTTCACGCTGATGATGTGGCTGTCGCTCGCCGCCATCCCGCTGGTGCTGGTGCTCAAGTCGCCGAAGGTGGTCAAGATCGACCCCGAGCATTCGGTGATGGAATAACGCCCTACCAGATGCGGACGCGGTCCTCGGGCTTGAGATACAGCTTGTCGCCCGGCTTGACGTCGAACGCCGCGTACCACGGATCGAAGTTGCGAACCTCGAAGGCGCGCTCCTGCTCGGGCGAGTGCGGGTCCGAGGTCAGCTGCGATAGCACCGCGGCGTCGCGATACTTGCCCCGCCAGACCTGAGCGAAGCCGAGGAAGAAGCGCTGGTCGCCGGTCAGCCCGTCGATCACCGGCGCGGGCTTGCCGTGGAGCGACAGCTTGTACGCCTCATAGGCGATCCGCATCCCCGAGATGTCGGCGATGTTCTCGCCGAGGGTCAGCGCGCCCTGGATGTGCGAGCCCGGCAGCGGCTCGTAGGCATCGTACTGCTTGATTAGCTTCTCGGCCCGCGCGGTGAACGCCTTTGCGTCGGCCGGCGTCCACCAGTCGCGCAGCGCGCCCTGCGCATCGTACTGCCGCCCCTGGTCGTCGAAGCCGTGGCTGATCTCGTGGCCGATCACCGCGCCGATCGCGCCGTAATTGACCGCGGGGTCGGCGGCGGGGTCGAAGAACGGCGGCTGCATGATCGCCGCCGGGAAGACGATCTCGTTCTTCGGCGGGTTGTAATAGGCGTTGATCGTCATCGGCGTCATGCCCCACTCGGTTCGGTCGAGCGGGCCGCCGAGCTTGGCGAGATCGCGGTCGTATTCGAAGGCGTTGGCGCGGTCGGCATTGCCGACGGCATCGCCGGCGACGACGACGAGCTTCGAATAGTCACGCCACTTCGACGGGTAGCCGAGCTTGGGATCGAAGGTCGCCAGCTTCTTGTGCGCCTCGACCTTGGTCACCGGCGACATCCAATCGACTTCGTCGATCCGCTGGCCCATCGACGCGAGCAGGTTGTGGACCAGTTCGTCGATCTTGGTCTTCGCCTCGGGGGTGAAATATTTGGCAACATACAGCTTGCCGACCGCCTCGCCCATCGCGCCGTTGACCGACGCCACGCCGCGCTTCCAGCGCGGCTGGTTCTGCGGCTGGCCCGACAGGACGGTGCCGTTGAACGCGAAATTCTCGTCGACGAACGCCTTGGGCATCACCCCGGCGCGCGCCTTGAGGACGCGCAGCGCGAGATAGTCCTGCCAGACCGCGATCGGCCGGTCGGCGACGAGCTTCGCCATGCCGGCGAACGCGGTCGGCTGGGCGATGTCGAGCCGGGTCTCCTTGCCGACCCCGGCGGCGGCGAGGAACACCGGCCAGTCGACCCCGGACGCTTCGGCGGTGAGCGTGGCCGGGGTACGCAGATTGTACGTCTTGACCGGGTCGCGGTTCTCGATCTGCGTCCAATGGGCCTGGGCGATGTCCTTCTCGAGCGCGAACACCGCCTTCGCCCGCGCGTCGGCATCGGTCATCCCGGCGAGCGCGAACATCTTGGCGATATGCGCGACATATTTGGCGCGGGCATCGGCGAACTTCGGCGTGTCGACGAGGAAATAGTCGCGGTCGGGCATGCCGAGGCCGCCCTGGCCCATGCCGACCATATAATGCAGCGGGTCCTTCGGGTCCTGCTCGACGCCGACGCCGAACGGGCCGGGGATGCCGAGCCGTTCGTGGAGACCGAGCGCGCGGGCGAGGTCGGCGCGGGTCTTGATCGCGGCGATCGCGTCGAGTGCCGGCTTGATCGGCGCGACGCCCTTCGCCTCGATCGCCGCCTCGTCCATGTACGTCGAATAATAGGTGCCGACGCGGACGGCATCGGCGTCGCCGCTGGCACCCGCCTTCGCCGCGTCCTCGATGATGCCGCGCGTGCGGGTCCGCGACAGGTCGTCGAGGACGTAGAACGCGCCCCAGCCGGGCCGGTCGGCGGGGATCGGTGTCGTCTTCGACCAGGTGCCGTTGGCATACGACCAGAAATCGTCCCCCGGCTTGACCGACTTGTCCATGCCGGCGGTGTCGACGCCGAAGTTGCCGTATTGCGGCTTGGCCGCGCTGGCCGCCGTCGCGGCGGCAATGGCGAGGAGCGAAACCGCGAGCAGCATCGGGCGCATGGGAGTCCTTTGAACCGGTGTCTAGTCGCCCAGCGATACGATCGGTCCGAAAATTCGGCAAGGGGCGGGGGATCGTTCCGCCGCCGTGCTCGTTGCCGCGCCGTGATGTCACGTCACGTCAATCGGAGTCATTCGACCATGAACAAGTTTCTTCTCGCCGCCACCGCCGCCGTCATGGCGATCGGCGTCGCCATGCCCGCCGCGGCGGCGATCAACGCCCGCCAGATCGAGCAGCGCAATTCGATCGATGCCGGCGTCCGCAGCGGCACGATCTCGGCGCACGAAGCCCGCGTCCTGCGGCAGGAGCAGGACCTGATCACTCGCGCCAAGCTGCGGACCAAGGACCGTAACGGCGGCCACATGAGCGCGATGGACAAGAAGAAGATCCACGACATGCAGGACGCCGCCGCCCGCCACATTGGCCGCTTCAAGCAGAACCGCGCCCACGGCACGAAGCACATCCTCTAAGCGGCAAACCCCGACAGGAAGGCGGCGACATTGGCCCCGAGTTCGGCGGTCGCATAACCGCCTTCCATGACGATCAGCGTCGGGCGCATCAGGCTCGCGACGCGCGCGGCGACGGCGGGATAGTCCGCCGTCGCCAGCGCAAATCCCGAAATCGGGTCGCCGGCGAAGGTGTCCGCCCCGAACGATACGACCAGCAGCGACGGATCGAAGGCGCGGATCGCGGATAGCGCGACGTCGAGCGCCGCGAGATAAGGCGCGATGCCGGTCCCGCGCGGCAGCGGCAGGTTGAGCGTCGCCCCCGCCCCCGCGCCCTCGCCGACCTCGTCGGCATGGCCCCAATAGAACGGATAGTCGGTCGCCGGGTTAGCGTGGAGCGAGGCGAAGAACACGCTGCCGTCGGCGACGAAGACGTCCTGCGTGCCGTTGCCGTGGTGATAGTCGATATCGAGCACCGCCACCCGCGCGTGGCCGGCATCGCGCGCCGCCCTCGCTGCGACGGCGGCGTTGTTGAGGTAGCAGTAGCCGCCGAAATAATCGGCCCCGGCATGATGCCCCGGCGGGCGGCACAGCGCGAAACTATGTCGCGCGCTGCCGTCGAGCAGGGGGGCGAGCGCGGTCAGCCCGGTCTGGACGCCCCAATAGGCCGCGTCCCACGTGCCGCTCGCGATCGGTGTCGCCGCGTCGAAGCTGAACCGCCCGAGCAGCGCGTCGATCCGGCTGAGGCTGAGCGAGCGCCGCGCGACGACAGGCCAGACATACGGCAGCGCATCGCCGTCGCGCCCCGCCGCCGCCCACAGCTTGTGCGCGTCGCGGAGGAAGTCGACGTACTCGGCGGTATGGACGCGGTGGATCGGGTCCAGCCCGAAGTCGCGCGCGGGCGCGAGCGGCGGCAGCGCGGCGACGACCGCCGCGGCGCGATCCGCGGTTTCGGCGTGCGGTATCCAGCCGCCGTTGTGCAATTCGCGATCGGGCCGGTGCGCGTATTGGTGCGGGTCGAAAAAGCCAATCACTTCCTGAGCGTTACCGAATCGAGGTCGAGCGAACCGACCGAGATCACCTCGGCTTTGATGCCTGCCTTCTCGAGCTCGGGCAGGAACTGCTTGGCATCACCGACGATGATCGTGCTCGCCTTCGCCGGATCGAACAGCGTCGCGGCGGTGGCGGTGATCGTCGCCGGGGTTACCGCGTTGACTGCACTCGAGAAATTCGCCAGCTCGGCGAGCGGGATGCCGTCGATCGCAAGGCCCGCGAGCCGCCCGGCGAGCCCGGCGACGGTCTCGACCGACCGCCCGAAGCCGCCGTTGAGCACCGCCTGCTGGATCTTGAGCTCGGGCAGCGGCACCGGCTCGGTCCCCATCTTCTTCAGCTCGGCGGCGATCAGCTGCGCCGCCTCGGGCGCGCTCGGGTTCTTCGTCGCGGTCGACGCGGTCAGCGAGCCCGGCTGCCGCCGCGCGTCGATGCCGCTATTCGCGCCGTACGCCAGCCCGCGCTTGACCCGGATCTCCATGTTGAGCCGCGACGAGAAGCCCCCGCCCAGCGCCGCATTGGCGACGATTGCCGGGTAATAGGCCGGGTCGGCGCGGGCGAGGCCCGGCCGCGCGACGACGACCGACGCCTGCGCCGCGCCGGGCAGGTCGACGACGATCGTGCGCGGGGCGGGGTATTGTTGCGGCTCTTCTTTCCGGTCGACGGCGCTCGCCACACCCTTCCAGTCGCCGAACGCCTTGGTCGCCAGTACCACCGCCGCATCGATATCGATATCCCCGGTCAGGATCAGCGTCGCCCGCGCCGGGCTCCAGCCGGCATAGGCAGCGGTCAGGTCGGCGCGGGTGATCTTGCCCAGAGACGCGATCGTCCCGCCGGCGATATGGCCGTAGGTCGTGTCGCCGAACACCGCCTTGGTCGCGGTCATCCGCGCGAGGCTCGGCGGGCTGGTCAGCGCGATGCCGGCGTCGTCGACCGCCTGCGTCCGCGCGCGCTCGATCTCCTCCGGCGCGAACGCTGGATGCAGCGCGACGTCGGCGAAGATGTCCATCGCCGCGCCGATCCGGTCGGTTTTGACCGACAGCGACAGCGAGGTGCCGTCCCACGCCGCGCCGGCGCCGATGCTGCCGCCGAGCGCCTCGATCTGCTGCGCGATCTGCGTCGCCGAGCGGGTCTTGGTCCCCTTGGTCAGGAGCGTCGCCATCAGTTCGGCGGTCCCGCCGTGGCCGGGGAGATCGTTCGCCGCGCCGCCGCCGGTGACGAGCACCGCGGCGATCAGCGGCACGTTGCGCCGCGTCGCGACCGCGACACGCAATCCGTTTGGCAGGGTCCGTTCGGCGACGACCGGGACCGGCACCGCGACCGGCGCGGCGGGGGCCGGCGGGGCGACACGCTCGGCGGCGGTCGCGGGGACGACGATGGGGACGCCCGCGGGCACGGTCAGCGCCGCGGGGTGGACCGTCGCGGCGACCGCGATCGTGTCACCCTTTGCGCCCTTGGCGCTTTCAGCGGGCAGGTAGCGGATCGCCGCGCTCGCGCTGTCCTGCAGATATTTGCGCGCGACGCGCTGGACGTCGGCGGCGGTTACTGCGGCGAGGTCGGCGATCGACCGGTCGGCGCTCGCCGGGTCGCCATCGACGATCACCGCTTCGGCGAGGACGTTGGCGCGGCCGAGCGGGGTCTCGCGCTCCTTGATCGCGGCGGTCAGCAGCTGGTTCTTGGCGACGTCGAGCTCGGCGGCGGTTGGGGGCGCATCGCGGAGCCGAGCGACCTCGCGGCGCAGCGCCGCCTCGCCGTCGGCGGCGGACTTGCCCCCTGCCATGATCGCATAGACCGCGAAGACCCCGGTATCCTGGCGGTCGTCGAGGTTCGCCCCCGCCGACGACGCGAGCTGGTCGCGGTAGACGAGGCTTTCGTACAGTCGCGAACTCTCGCCCGCCGACAGAATGCCGTCGAGCACCGACAGCGCCGCATCGTCGGGCGACTTCGACGCAGGGATCGCCCAGCTGATCGCGACCGCGGGCAGCGGCGTGTTCGGCGCATAGACCGTATGGCTCGTCGCCACCGTCCGCGGCGGCTCGACCGTCGTCACCCGCGGGATCGCGCGCTTGGGGGTCGGCAGCGCGGTGAAATACTTGTCGACCCAGCGGTCGAGGTCGGCCGGCTTGAAGTTGCCGGCGACGACCATCACCGCATTGTCGGGCCGGTAATAGACCGCATGGAAAGCGCGGATGTCGTCGATCGTCGCCGCGTCGAGGTCGGCGATGCTGCCGATCGGCGAGCGCGCGTACGGGTGGACCGAGTAACTGATCGCCGGCAGGTACGTCTGGAAAAGCTTGCCGTACGGGCGCGCCTCGCCCTGGCGGAGTTCTTCCTCGACGACGTGACGCTCGCTGGCGAACACCGTCGGCTCGACGACGAGCGACCCGAAAGAAACAGCTCTTTACCCTGCTCATCAACACCGTTCGCTACCCGCGACGATTTGCCATCGATTCCCACAAAGCGCGCCGTAACCTCCTGGCCCTTTGGTAGCGGACCGAGCAGTGCGTCGATGTTCCAGTACTCCACCGGCCTGAACTCATTGATCTCCAACTCACGCTCTACGATCAAACGCAGCGCCACCGTCTGTACACGTCCCGCACTCAAACCTCGTCGGACCTTATCCCAGAGCAGCGGAGAGATCTGGTAGCCGACCAGGCGATCCAGAACCCGGCGCGTCTGCTGCGCGTCTACAAGGTTCTCATCCACGTCACGCGCATTC
>CAXTPH010000064.1:0-10970 GCA_964245955.1 uncultured Sphingomonadaceae bacterium
GCCCGAGCGTCGAGCAGGCGGATCAGCCCGTCGGCGGTCTGCCGCAGCAGCCGCGCGGCGGATTCAATCACCGCGACCGGGGTCGCCTCGCCGAGGTCGGTCGGCTTGAGACCGGCGGCGGCGAGGAAGCGCGCAAATAGCGCGTCGCCGCCCGCGGCAGGGGTAGCAGAAGGGACCGAAGCCGCCGGCGCGACGGCGACCGGGACCGGTGGCTCGGGCGTCGCGGCGGTCGCGAAATCGAGCGTATCGAACTTATGTAGCGAGGCCCATGGATCGGCGGCGGCAGGGGCGACGGGAGCCGGGGCGGCGGGGGCCGCGAACGGGTTCAGCGCGGCGGCCGGGGCCGTCCCGAATGGGTTTACCGCAGGCGGGGCGGTGCCGAATGGGTCCGGGGCGGCGGCCGGTGCGCCGAACGCGCCCGGTGCCGCCGGCGATAGGCCGAAGGGGTCGGCGGCGGCCGGCGCGTTGCCGAACGGGTTGGTCGGCGGCGGTGCGCCGAACGGGCTGGCTGCCGGCGTGGCGAGCCCGAATGGATCGGCTGCAGCGGGCGCAGGCGCGGGAAACGCCGCCGCGGGCGGGGCGAAGGCGTTCATCAGCGGGTCGCCCCCCGATTGGAACAACGGCTTCGGCGGCTCGCGCCCGAACTTGCTCGCGTCGGCCGCCTTCGCGCCGCCCGCCGAGCCCGTGCCCCAGTCGAGGCCACCACCGAACGGATCGCCGCCGCTGCGGCTTGCGCCGCCCGCCGCCGCTCCGCCCCCGCCGGCGACGGCGGCACGAATTTCGTACTGGCCGATCGTGATCAGGTCGCCGTCGCGGACGACGTGCGGCGCGGTCATCCGCGACCCGCCGTTGACGAACACGCCGTTGGTGCTGCGGTCGGTCAGGACGTAGCGACCGTCGGCATAGTCGATCTCGGCATGAAGCGACGAGATGTGGTTGCGCGTGTCGGGCAGAGTCCAGTCGGCGTGCGCCGCCCGGCCGATGACGAGGCCGTGCTCGTCGAGCACCATCTCGGTGGGGTCACCCGACGTCAGCGAAGCGACATTTTCGATCGTCAGTCGCAACGTCATCCCTGGAGTGCCTCACCCGCCGCCGCTTTTTCACCAAGGTCAATATTCGCCGCCAGCCGCCGTTCGAATGTCGCTGCACCCTCGGCAAACGCCGCCATCAGCACCGCGCCTGCGACCGCCTGACCGAACGCGCCGGGATTGGGGGGTACGCCCTGCTCCTGCGTCTCGGGGGCGATGCTGCCGCCCGACAGGAACACCGACAGGCACGCGGCCCCCTCGGCCGATGCCCAGCCGACGATCTGTCCGGCCTCATAAGCGATGCGACGGTTGGTGTCCGACGGCTCGGCGAGCCAGCGGTTGACCGCCTTCTTGGCCACGAGCCGCGCCGGCTGCCCCGCCACCGGCATCGTGCCGAGACACGCCGCGACCCAGCGCAATGCCTCCATCCGTGGCAGGCACTGTGCGAGGAAGCGCGCTGCCTGCGCGAGGTCGACCGTCCGCAGCGCGGCGAACGCCTGCGCCGGCGGCTGGTCGTACAGCGCCTCGAGGTCGACCAGCCCGTCGAGCACGGCGGCGACCTGGCCCGCGCGGGTCCATTTCACCCGGCGCCACGCGCGTGTGGCGGTTGCTGCATCGGCTTCGCTCATTGCCCCACCCTCCTTTCGCGTCGCGTCAGTTGATCATCACGATGCCGCCCTTGACGATGTGCATCGCGCTCGCCTCCTGCTGCACCATCAGGCCCTTCGTCTGGAACATCAGCGAGCCTTCGATCTTGACCATCATCGATTTCATCTCGATCGACATCGGGTCCATCTTGAACGAACTCATCCCGCACTTGAGTTCGATCGACTGCATCGCCTCGGTCTTGTGACTGCCGAGGCTGACCTTGATGTCGACGTTGCCCATCGTCACGGTCAGCGCGTCGTCGCCCATCTTGATCTCGGCCGACCGGTTGCCGGTCTTCAGCGTGAGCTTGTCATCGCCCATGATCTCGGTGGTGCGCTTGCCGGTCTTGACCGTGTGCGTGACGTCGCCGGTGTTGACGGCATGGGTGACGTTGCCGGTCTTGATCGTCGTTGCCTCATCGCCTTCGATCGTCGTCGTCCGCTTGCCCTTGGTGACGACCATCGTCTCATCACCCTTGTGAATGGTTGTCGTCCGGCTGCCTTCGTTGAGGTCGCGGGTTTCGTCGCCCTTGTCGACGACCCACTTGAGGTCTTTTTGCGCATGCAGCGAGAACAATTCGCTGCCCTTCTTGTCGTCGAGCTTGATCTCGTTATAGCCGCCGCCGCCCTTCGAGCTGTTGGTCTTGATGCCCTGGATGGTGTTGGTCGCCTCGTCGCCGAACGGCGTCGGGTTCGAGCCGTTATAGACCGACCCGGTGATGATCGGCCGGTCGGGATCGCCGTCGAGGAACTCGACGATCACCTCCTGCCCGATGCGCGGGATCATGTACGAGCCGAAGCCCGACCCCGCACCGGTCTGCCCGACACGGACCCAGATGCTGCCGGTATCGTCGGACGGGGTCTCCTTGTCCCAGAAGAACTTGACCTTCACCCGGGCATATTTGTCGGTGTGGATCTCCTGGCCCTTCGGGCCGATCACCACCGCGGTCTGCGGGCCGTAGATCTTCGGGATCGGGGTCATCCGCGCCGGGCGATACTGCTTGGTCGCAGGCATGAGCTCGAGCTCGACCGACAGCGATTCATCGGCACCGCCCGAACGGTCGTCGCCGGCGGCGTAGCGATGCGTCGTCGCGACGATCAGGAATTCGTCGTCGTGTGCATAGCGTTTTTCGGACGGCTGCGGCGTCGAGCGGCGATAGTCGATTTTGATCGTCTTGCCGACCGCCGCCGAGAACAGCGTCCCCTCGGCAAAGGTTCGCGCCATCCGCCGCTGCTCGCGCTGGAGCCAGCGTTCGGCATAACGCGTGCCGGCGGCGACTGTCGCGTTGTCGAAGCGCGCCGGGTACTCGTAGATACCCGCGACCGCCGCGCTGCGGGCGGCACTCCCCGAATTATGCCGTAGGGGTGGCGCGCCGAGCGTCTCGAGCGTCTTTTCCTTCTTCAGGTCGACCGTCGGTGCGTCATAGTCATAGTCGTCGACGACATAGTGCGTCGGCGCGACCGTCCGCCGCTCGACCAGCGAGGTGAGCACCGCCTCGGCACCCTTCTTGCCGCGATCGGGGCCAACGAACACCGTCGCCGGGGTCATCGCGGTATGGTGGTTTATCGCATCGGCGAACGTGATCGTATGGCTGCCGGCGGCATGGACGTAATAGTAATAAATGCCTTCCTTCTCGAGGTTTCGCGTCAGGAAGTCGAATTTGCTCTCGCCGTACTGGACCCGGTATTCGACGGTTTCATACGTGCCGGTCAGCGCGACCGTCTTCCATGGACCCGCTTTCGCCGTGATCAGGTCGGTGATGCTCTTCTTGTAATGAATCTTGCTCTTTTGCTCCTGCGTCCACAGCAAGAGCGCGGGGCGCAGGGTCAGCCGGTAATGGAACTGGTCGCCCGCCGCCGATGGGCCGAGCTCGACATATTCCCAGACGATGCCGTGGAACCAGCGGCTCACATGTTCGGCCCCGGCGAACTCGACCCCGACCATCTTCGTCAGCGCCGGATGGAGGTCGACCGGGCCGGCGTTGCTGGTCGCATCGATGACGATGGTAAAGGGCTCGCTCATCCGCTCGACCGCGGTCATCCGGGTCAGTGTCAGCGGACCGACGCCTTCGGGCAGATGCAATCTGCCGATTCGATTGGCACTACTCACGCCAGTCCCTCCCGCCCGCTATTCTATCGCGTCCCCGCGGAGCATTTCACGATAGCAGCGCCGACTAGCTTATGACAACCTTTCGGCCACGACGGAACTTGCGCGATAGCCGACAGGCCTGGTGGCGAGATGGGCGATCAACGCGCGCAGGCGGGCCGGTTGCAGCGGCTTGTGGATCAACGGGACGCCGCGCGTCGCGGCGGCGGCGATCACGCCGGGATCGAGGTCGCCGGTGACGATGCAGCAGTTGAGCGGCCGCGCCGCGCGGGCCTCGAGCCGGGCGACGAGGTCGAGGCCGTTGCAGCCACCGGGCAGGCGGTAGTCGCTTAGGATCACGGCATAATCGACCTTGGCGACCCGCTCGATGGCACAGGCGGCATCGGCGACGACATCGACCTCGCTACCCCAGTGCTCGAGCAGCATCGCAATCGCGTCGCGGACCTCGGGATCGTCGTCGATAACCAGGATGCGGAGGCCCGCGATCGGGTCGCCGGCATCGCCGGCCAGCTCCTCGCGCCGCGCCAGCACCCCGTCGGCGAGTGGTTGCGCGAGGTGGAAGACACTGCCGCGCCCGGGCTGCGACCGCACCTCGATCCGCGTACCGAGCAGCTGCGCCGAGCGCGCGGCGATCGCGAGGCCGAGGCCCATGCCCTTGCGGCGGTTGCGCTCGGGGTTTCCGACCTGGACGAAATCGTCGAAGATCCGGTCGAGATCGCCGGCAGCGATGCCGACGCCGGTATCCCACACCTCGAGCCGGACCGCGCCGCCGCGCCGCCGCGCCGCGATCAACACGCCGCCGCGCACCGTATTGCGCAGCGCGTTCGAGCCGAGGTTGAGCAATATCTGCTCGAGCAGCGCCGGGTCGCTGCACACCGCCGAGCCGTCGGAGCGGTAGCGCAGGTCGAGCCCGAGCTCGGTGGCAATCGGGCGGAGATAATGGTCGAGCCGGTCGAACAGCGTGTCGGTGGCGATGGTTTCGGCCTTGACCGCAATCACCCCCGCTTCGAGTCGCGAAATATCGAGCAGCCCGCTGAACAGACCCTCGAGCGCGTCGAGGTTGGTCTTGACGTGACCGACGATCGCGCGCGCATCGGGCTTGAGGTCGAGCGACTGCAGCGTGCCAGAAAACAGCCCGAGCGCGTAGAGCGGCTGGCGCAGGTCGTGGCTCGCGGCGGCGAGGAACTGCGACTTGGCGAGGCTCGCGGCCTCGGCGGCGGCGCGCGCGGCGACCGCGACTTCGGTCTGCGCGCGCAGGGCATCGACCAGTTCGACATTCTCGTAGCGGATGCGGACCCCGGTCGCGACGTTGGCCGACTGGAGCCGGCCCATCAGGATGAGGACGCCGGCATAGGCCGCCGCGGCGACGGCGAGGATGCGATAGTCGCTGCCCACGAACGTCGCGAGCCGCACGACCATTAGCGCAAAGGTCGTGACGATGAAGCCGAACAGCGCCGGCGGGTTGTAGGCGAGCCCCGGCACCGCGCCGCTGGTAATGATGACGAGGCCGCAGACCGTCATCGCCACCGATACCGGATCGGTCTCGTGCGCGAACAGGAACATCGTCGCGCCCCAGAGGATGCCGATCGACGTCTGGTAGATCGCATGGTGGCGCGCCCAGTACGCCGCGAAGTTCGTCGCCGGCACTCCGCGGGCGTAGCGGTTGAGCATGCGGATCTGGCGATACACCTGCGTCGCGATCTCGAGCGAAACCCACGCCGCGACCACCCGCCAGGCGCTGTGCGCGGCAGCGGTCGCCGCCATGAACAACAGCGTCGTGTTCTCCGCGAAGATGTTGTTGCGCGCCTGGAGATACTGGGTCTGGATCAGCTCGGCGTGGACGCGGTCGCGGCTGCCCTCGCCGACGGTCAATGGATCAAGCCGATCTCGCGCGCGCGCAGGATCGCGTTGACCCGCGTCTGGACGCCGAGCGTCGCGAATAATTCAGTCAGGTGCGCGCGGACGGTGCGTTCGGCGATGTTGAGCCGGAAGCGGATTTCCTTGTTGGCGTGGCCCTCGGCGAGCAGCGTCAGCACGTCGAGCTGGCGCGGCGACAGGCAGGGCAGCGCCGCGCCGGCATCGGCGGCGGCGAAGCCCGAGCGCCCGGCGGCGACGTCGTCGATCACAGCGATCATCCGGTCGGCGGCGAGGCTCTTGACGATAAAGCCGCTCGCGCCCGCCGCCTGGGCGCGCATCCGCGCGGCGGCATCCTCGCGGCCCGAGATGACCAGCCGGGGCAGCTGCGGACACACCTCGGCGATCGCCGCGATCGTCGCGAAGCCGTCGCGGTCGGGCAACTGCAGGTCGACGATGACGAGATCGAAGGCGGGATCGACGGCGAGCTGCGCGACGCCCGCGTGCGAACTATGCGCGAAGGCGAAGCCCCAGTCCGGCCGCGCCTGCGCGATCATCGTCGCGAAGCCGTCGACGAACAGCGGATGATCGTCGATCAGCAGCAATCGCACGCGACTCTCCCCCCTGCCGGCACAACACTAACGGCGAAGTTAACCGGAAGTCGACATGCCTCAATAGGCAATCGACGGTTGGCACGACCCTCTGTAGCGCGACGATGAACTCGTCGTTCGTCTGGGAGGCATAAATGCGTTCGATCCTGCTGACTTCGCTCGCCACAGTCGCGTTGGTTGCCCTCGCCATGCCGACAGCGGCGCTGGCGGAGGACTGCGAGACCAACCCCGAAGGGTGCGGCGGCGGCGGTGGTCCTCCGCCCCAGCCGTCGCTCAGCGGAATCCAAAGCGTCAACGGTCTCTACTTCGTCCTCACCGACGCCGATTACAATTATCGCTACGGTTTCGTGCAGGACGGGACCACCGGCTATTCGGGCGGCGGCCCGTTCCGCCCGATCGGTGGTGACGGTACCGTGACCGATGGCATCCCCAACTCGAACGTTTCGCTGCGCGCGACGAGTGCCCCCGACGATCCGTCGTCGGCAACGAGCGCTGTCGCCAGCGCCGCTTATTCCTCGAGCGCAGGCCTCACCAACGCCTATATCGTCGAATTGCATGCGCTAAACGCCGCCGCCTTCGCCGCACTCGAGCCGTTGCTCACGACCAGCGGTGCGATCGCCACGATCCACGGCCATTATACGTTGACGGCAAACGGGATGGCCTATTCGATGGCGAACGTCTTGACGGGTGTCGGCATCGGCGGCGCCAATGTCGACAATTCGCTTCAGACCGTTGCCGGCACGACATGCAATTTCACCGGCGCTCCCGGCGCTGGCTGCGGATCGGCCAACTACGATCTCGACCTAAACTTCCTCGCGGGGTCGACCTTCACCAACGGCGATCCGCTAAGCATCTATGGGGCAATTTCGCTAAGCACCGCGGTTCACGCAGGCGGGTATGATCTAACCGGGCTAGCCGGCAGCGCGTCGGCGTTCATCGACCCGACGATCACGCTCAATCCGCTGTTCAACAGCCCGCAGTACACGCTTAACGTCGGCAACGGGATCACGCTTCCGACCCCCGGCAGCGGCACCGTTCCCGAACCGGCGAGCTGGGCGATGATGCTGTTCGGCTTCGGCCTGACCGGCGTGGCGGCGCGGCGGGCGACGCGGAACGTCGTCCTCGCCTGAAGCTGCGTCGGTGGGGTCCGACCCCTAAGTTCAGAATAAGTTCACACGAACGCGTGTCGTTTTCGCTTTCGTCTTTCCAGCGGGAAACGCGACCGGACCGAGTTTTCCAAGGAAGAGAAAGAACGCGATTCGCCCGGTGGCGAGTCGCGTTTCTTCTATGTCGGATCGAGCCCTGTAGGACAGGCCGCTCGCCCCGACCTTTACGCCGCGCTTACGCGCCCGGCGGACAATCGCATGGAGCGCACATCGCCCCGCGCCTACCTCCGGCCCTCAACGTGGCGTGGAGCAACATCGTGCAGGACTTGATCTGGATCGGCATCGCCGTCGGGCTGGCGTTGCTCAGCCTACTGTATGTTTCGCTCGCCGACCGCGCCTGAGGGGCCTGACCGATGACGTTCAGCATGTGGCTCAGCGCGGCGACCGCGCTCGGCCTGCTTTTGTATCTCGTCGCGGTGCTCACGCACCCCGAAGACTATTGATCGCCGGAGAGCGTCGATGACCTTCCAGGGCTGGCTCCTGATCGCACTGTTCACCGCATGCATCATCGCAATCACCAAGCCGATGGGCGTGTGGCTGTTCGCGCTGTACGAGGGGCGGCGGACCCCGCTCCACGTCGTGCTCGGCCCGGTCGAGCGCGGCTTCTATGCCTTGAGCGGGATCGATCCCGACGAGGACATGAGCTGGAAGCGCTACGCGGTCCACGTCCTCGTCTTCAGCCTCGTCGGCGCGCTGCTGTCGTACGCGCTGCTGCGGCTGCAGGACGTTTTGCCGCTCAACCCGAACGCGTTCCCGGCGCTGGTACCGCACCTCGCGATGAACACCGCCGTCAGCTTCGTCACCAACACCAACTGGCAGTCGTACTCGGGCGAGTCGACGATGAGCAACTTCAGCCAGATGGTCGCGCTCACCGTCCATAACTTCCTGTCGGCGGCGACCGGCATCGCGGTCGCCTTCGCGGTCGTCCGCGGTTTCGCCCGGCGCGAGGCGAAGGGGCTCGGCAACTTCTGGGCCGACCTGACGCGCCTGTCGCTGTACCTGCTACTCCCCGCAAGCATCGTCTATGCGATCGTCCTCGTCGCCGGGGGCGTGCCGCAGACTTTCGCCGGTTCGGCGATCGCGACGACGCTCGAAGGCGCGAAGCAGACGCTGATCCTCGGACCGGTCGCGAGCCAGGAAGCGATCAAGATGGTCGGCACCAACGGTGGCGGCTTCTTCAACGCCAACTCGGCGCACCCGTTCGAGAACCCGAGCGCGTGGACCAACTTCCTGCAGATGGTGTCGATCTTCTCGCTCGGCGCCGGCCTGACATGGGTGTTCGGCAAGGCGGTCGGCAACACCCGGCAGGGCTGGGCGATCTTCGCCGCGATGCTGCTGCTGTTCCTCGCCGGCACGTCGGTCGCCTACTGGGCCGAAGCCGCGGGCAACCCCAACCTGCACGCGCTCGGGCTTCATGCCGCCGATGGCAACATGGAGGGCAAGGAGGTCCGCTTCGGCATCGCCGCCTCGGCGCTGTTCGCCACCGTCACCACCGACGCGTCGTGCGGCGCGGTCAACGCGATGCACGACAGCTTCACCGCGCTCGGCGGACTGGTACCGCTATTCAACATTCAGCTCGGTGAGATCATCTTCGGCGGCGTCGGCTCGGGGCTGTACGGCTTCCTGCTCTACTGCGTGCTCGCCGTCTTCGTCGCCGGGCTGATGGTCGGACGGTCGCCCGAATACGTCGGCAAGAAGATCGAGAGCCGCGAGGTCAAGCTCGCCGTGCTGGCGATCGCGGTGCTGCCGCTGATCATCCTCGGCTTTACCGGCATCGCCTCGGTGCTGCCCGACGGGCTGGCCGGGCGCAACAACCAGGGGCCGCACGGCTATTCGGAGATCCTGTACGCCTTCACCAGCGCGGTCGGGAACAACGGCTCGGCTTTCGCCGGTATCACCGCCAGCACGCCATTCTACGACGGGCTGCTGGGGGTGGCGATGTGGCTCGGACGGTTCTTTGTCGTGATCCCGGTGCTGGCGATCGCCGGCAGCCTCGCCGCCAAGCGCGTCGTCCCCGAATCGTCGGGCTCGTTCCCAACGACCGGTCCGCTCTGGGTTGGCCTGCTGATCGGGATCATCCTGATCCTCGGCGGCCTGACCTTCCTGCCGTCGCTCGCGCTCGGACCCATCGCTGAACAGTTCGCGATGGTTCACGGCCAGCTATTTTAATCCGGAGTCACGCTCATGGCCCGCGCCGTCGCCCCCTCGCTGTTCACGCCCGCCCTCGTCGGCCCGGCGGTGATCGATGCCTTTCGCAAGCTCGCGCCGGCACAGCTCATCCGCAATCCGGTGATGTTCACCACCGGCGTCGTCGCGCTGCTGCTGACGATCCTGCTATTCGCCGGCGGCACCGGCCTCGCGGTCGGCTTCCAGGTCCAGCTCGTCGTCTGGCTGTGGCTGACCGTCCTGTTCGGCAACTTCGCCGAGGCGATCGCCGAGGGGCGCGGCAAGGCGCAGGCCGCCTCGCTCCGCCAGACCAAGGGTGAGCTGACGGCGAAGCGCGTCAGCGGCGAGACGGTCGCGGCATCGGCACTCAAGGTCGGCGACCTCGTCCTCGTCGACACCGGCGACCTGATCCCGGCCGACGGCGAAGTCGTCGAAGGCGTCGCCTCGGTCAACGAAGCCGCGATCACCGGCGAGAGCGCCCCCGTCATCCGCGAGGCCGGCGGCGACCGCTCGGCGGTGACGGCGGGCACGCGCGTCATCTCGGACAAGATCACCGTCCGCGTCACCGCCGGCCCCGGCGAGGGCTTCCTCGACCGGATGATCGCGCTCGTCGAAGGTGCCAGTCGCCAGAAGACGCCGAACGAGATCGCGCTGACGATCCTGCTCGTCGGGCTGACGATCATCTTCCTGATCGCGGTCGGCACGATCCCGATGTTCGCCACCTATGCCGGCGGCACGGTGTCGGTCGTTCTCCTCGCGGCGCTGCTGATCACGTTGATCCCGACGACGATCGCGGCGCTGCTGTCGGCGATCGGCATCGCCGGCATGGACCGGCTCGTGCGCTTCAACGTGCTCGCCAAGTCGGGCCGCGCGGTCGAGGCGGCGGGCGACGTCGACGTGCTGCTGCTCGACAAGACCGGCACGATCACCGTCGGCGACCGCCAGGCGACCGAGTTCCGCGCCGTCGGCGGCGTCCAGATGGGCGAGCTTGCCGAGGCGGCGTATCTCGGCAGCCTCGCCGACGAGACCCCCGAGGGCCGCTCGATTGTCGTCCTCGCGCGCGAGAAGCACGGCCAGTCGGCGACGATGCCGGCCGGAGCCGAAGTCGTCCCGTTTTCGGCGTCGACCCGGCTGTCGGGCCTCAAGTTCGGCGATACCTTCATCGAGAAGGGCGCGGTCGACTCGGTCCTCAAGAAGCTCCCCGACAGCGCCGCCGCGATCGAGCTCCGCAGGATCACCGACGAGATCGCCCGCTCGGGCGGGACCCCGCTCGCGGTCGTCCGCGACGGGCGGATCCTCGGCGCGGTCCACCTCAAGGACATCATCAAGGCCGGCATCCGCGAACGCTTCGTCGAGCTGCGCGGCGTCGGCGCGCGGCGGCGGTAATGCGG
>CAXTPH010000065.1:0-10969 GCA_964245955.1 uncultured Sphingomonadaceae bacterium
CCGGCGCATGGCTCAAGTACATTCCGGAGCCCGTCGTCTCGGGATTTACCGGCGGCATCGCGATCGTCATCGCCGCCAGCCAGCTTCGGGACCTTTTCGGACTGAGCCTCGCGCGCGTGCCCGCGGAATTCGTGGCGAAGCTGGTCGCGCTGTGGTCGGCGCGCGGAACGCCGTAGTCCATGAACGACCCGGTCAGCAGCTGGGCGCCGTCGCCGTAGACGATGTCCTCGAGCAGGACCTGGCCGAGCCCCTGCGCGACGCCGCCGTGGATCTGCCCCTCGACCAGCATCGGGTTCATCAGCACGCCAAAATCGTCGACGAGGCTGTAGCGGACGACCTTGGTCGTGCCGGTCGCCGGGTCGATCTCGACCTCGGCGACGTGGCAGCCGTTGGGGAAGGTCGGGCGCGGGTTCTCCGGCTTATACTTCGCCCGCCCGTCGAGACCGCCGGGGTGCTTCGCAGCAAGCTCGGCGAGGCTGACGGTGCGGTTGGTCCCGCGCGCGCCGAACACGCCCTCATTATAGTCGACGTCGGTCGCGTCGAGGTCGACCTTGGCCAGCTCGATCCCGCGCCGGACCATGTCGTCGCCCGCCTCGATCACCGCACCGCCGCCCCAGGCGAGGCTGCGCGAGCCGCCGGTGCCGTTGCCCTCGTCGAGCCGGTCGGTATCGCCCTGGACGATGCGGACGCTTTCCATCGGCAGGCCGAGCCGGTCGGCGAGCACCTGCGCATAGGCGGTCTCGTGGCCCTGGCCATTCGACTGGGTGCCGATCGCGGCCTCGACGATACCGTCGCTGCCGACCTTGATGTCGGCGAATTCCTCGGTCGATCCGCCGCCGGCGATCTCGACGTAATAGGCGATGCCGCGGCCGTAGCGCAGGCCCTTGCGCGCCGCCGCCGCCTTGCGGTCGCCGAAGCCCGCCCAGTCGGCGTTGGCCAGCGCCTTGTCGAGCACCGCCTGAAAATTACCGATGTCGAAGGTCAGGCCGAGGCCGTTGGCGTGCGGCAGCTCGTCGGGGCGGAGCAGGTTGCGGCGACGGATCTCGTCGACGCCGATCCCGAGCTCGCGCGCCGCCGCCTCGAGGAGGCGCTCGACGATGTACGCCGCCTCGGGCCGCCCGGCGCCGCGATAGGCGTCGACCGGGGTGGTGTTGGTGACGATGCCATGGACGAGGTTGTGGATGACCGGGATGCGATAGACGCCGCCAAGGATCCGCCCGCCGGCGACGGTCTGGATCGCCGGGCCGAACTGCGACTGGTACGCGCCGAGGTCGCTCCATGTCTCGACCTGGAGCGCGGTGATGAGCCCTTGCGCGTCGAAGCCGATCGCGCAGTCGCTGACCATTGCCCGGCCGTGGGTGTCGGACTGGAACGCGTCGCCGCGCTCGCCGGTCCACTTCACCGGCTGCCCGAGGTCGCGCGCGGCGTGAAGGACGAGCAGATATTCGGGGTAGAGGAACGCCTTCATCCCGAAGCCGCCGCCGACGTCGCCGGTGCGGACGCGAACCTGATCGGGCCCGACCCCCATGATCCCGGCGATCATCTTGCGCGCCGAGGCGACGCCCTGCCCGCCGAAATCGAGCGTGAAGCCGTCGGCTTCGCTATAGGTGCCGACCGCGGCGCGGACCTCCATCGACGTCGGCGCGACGCGGTTCTGGACGATGCGGAGACGGGTGACGTGGCTCGAGCCGGCGATGGCGGCGGCGGCCTTGTCGCCGTCGCCGAGCGGGAAGGCGAACAGGTCGTTCGACGGTGCCTCGTCCCACACCTTCGGCGCATCGGGCGCGAGCGCGTCGGCGATGGTGGTGACGGCGGGCAGCTCGTCATAGTCGACGACGACCGCGTCGGCCCCTTCGCGTGCGGCCTCGCGGCTCTGCGCGACGACGAAGGCGACGCCGTCGCCGACGAAGCGGACCTTGTCGCCGGTCAGCAGGTGCCGTGGGGTCGTGACCTTGCCCGAAAACGGCACGAGGCACGGGACGACGCCGAGGTGGGCGATGTCGGCATGGGTGTAGACCGCGACAACGCCGGGGACTGCCTTGGCGGCGTCGGTGTCGATCCCGGCGATGCGGGCGTGGCCGTACGGCGAGCGGACCGTCGCCGCAAACAGCGCGCCATCGAGCTGAATGTCGTCGGTGAACCGGCCTTGACCGGTGAGCAGGCGGAAATCCTCGACGCGCTTCGGTGACTGGCCAATTCCGAATTTCATGCGGGCATCCTCGCGAGCGTGACGGGACATGATAGCGGTTCGATCACGCCGGGTCGCGCGTCAAATTGATCCTCCCCCGTCAGGCCGGAGGATCGCCGTCAGCGTCCGATCAGCTTGCGCGCCATCGCATCGGCGACCGCGTCGGTCGTCCGTCCGCTCGCGTCGGCCTCGGCGAAGATGTCGGACAGGCGAGGCTCGATCTCGGCGACCCGCGCGGTGACCGTGGCGGCATCGCCGTCGCCGAGATACTCGGCGACGACGTTGATGATGCCGCCGGCGTTGATGACATAGTCGGGCGCGTACAGGATGCCGCGCGCGCGCACCCGCGCCCCGTCGGCGGAGGTCGCCAGCTGGTTGTTCGCCGCGCCCGCGACGATCGCGACGTCGAGGTTGCCGATGGTATCGGCGTCGAGCACCGCGCCGAGCGCGTTCGGGCTGAAGACATCGGCGCTGACGCGGGTGATCGCGTCGACCGCGACGTGCGTCGCGCCGAGCGCCGCCGCCATACGTGCGGCGCGAACCTCGTCGATGTCGGCGACCGTCAGTTTCGCGCCGACCGCCGCGAGCCGCTCGGCGACGCCGCCGCCGACGCTGCCGAGACCCTGGATCGCGACGTGGATGCCGGCGAGGTCGCTTCGCCCGAGCTTGTGGCGGACGGCGGCGCGGATGCCGAGGAACACGCCCTGCGCGGTCGACGGGCCGGGGTTGCCGCCCGCCGCGCCGCCCGCGACCGGCAGCCCCGAGACGAAGCGCGTCCGCCGCGCGATCACCGTCATATCGGCGTCCGACATGCCGACGTCTTCGGCGGTGACGTACTTGCCGCCGAGCGACTCGATCGCCTCGCCGAACGCCTCGAGCAGCGCCTCGGACTTCGGCCCGCTGCCTGTCTTGAGGATGACGCCCTTGCCGCCGCCGGCGGCGAGGCCGGCCATCGCGTTCTTGTAGCTCATGCCGCGCGACAGGCGGAGCGCATCGGTCAGCGCCGCCGCATCGTTGGCATAGGTCCACCACCGGCAACCGCCCGCCGCCGGGCCGCGATGCGTCGAATGCACCGCGATGATCGCCTTCAGGCCGCTCGCGGGGTGATCGATGAAGTGCACGCCTTCGTGCGCGTCGAAATCGGGGGTATCGAAAAGCATGCAACCAGCCTGAAATTATCTAACGGACGCGCGCAATAAACGAACGCTCACCGAGGTGGAAGCCTGACTAGACGCGGCACAGCGATTCGTCGGCCGCACTCGGCCACCCGTCCTTGTCGAACCCCGGTCGCCCGTCGAGGGTGGCGGCGTCGAAATGGAGCGACAGTGCCCCGCCGACCGGGTCAACGACGAACGCCCCCCACGGCACCGCGAACAGCCGCTCGCCGATTCCGACCACGCCGCCGACGCTCAGCGCGACATAGACGATCTTGCCTTCGGCAGCGGCCATCATCACGTCGGCGATCGTCCCGACCGGCTTGCCGCCGGGCCCGGTGACCGTCGCGCCGACCAGCATGCTGAACGGCGTCAGCGCGGCGTCGCGCGCTTCAGGAACCTCGGCGTCGTCGGTCGCCGTCACGCGGTCTTCCGCGTCGCAGCGGCAGCACCACGATCGTAGCGAGCGCGCAGGCCGAGCCAGCGCCAGATGCCGAGGATATTGACGAGCAGCAGCACCGCGTTCTGCCAGATCAGGTTCGCTTGGCCGGTCGCCGCACCGATCACCATCCACGCGATTGACCCGATCGAAAAGGCGATGAAGCCGATGCCGGTGATCCGCGCGCCGAGATTCGCCGCGACCAGCAGCGCGGCAAGCGTCGTCGCGATCGGCGCGACCCAGTTGGCGACCTGCTCCATGCGTCGATTGACCTTCCTGCCGCGAGGGGGCTCGGGCGCGATGCAAATCCCCGGCGGTGGCGCGCGGTTCCGCGCGGCATGTTGGCTATTGTAAAGCCCACCGACGCTTTTGCGGGCTGCGAAACGCCGCGCTTCGCGATCACGTCAGCGACCCGCAAGCGTCGTGGTCAATAAGCCGTTAAATTCGTTGGCCGGCAGTTTTTATATCGTTTCCGAAATCGTTGGCACGGGTTTTGCTTAACTGTCGGTAGGCAACCGGGGGGATGCGCTCAGATCGCACCACTCCGGCTGGCCGATGAACGGCAAAAGATACTGGAGTTTCCCCAATGCGATTTATCAACATTCTCGCCGGCGCGCTGTTGCTCGGCACCGTCGCCGCCCCGGCGACCGCCGGCGTCAACCTTGTCGTCAATGGCGGGTTCGAGGCGACGACGACCGGCCCTGGCCAGTTCGACTACCAGACCGTCGCGACCGGTTGGTCGTCGAGCGGCTATAACTTCATCTTCGGCCCCGGCACCGGCGACACGACCGGCTCGTCGGGTCAGTATGGCGGCCTGTCACTCTGGGGCACCCATAACGGCGGCAATGACAAGTTCGTCGATAGCCCGACCGGCGGCAACTTCGTCGCGGCGGATGGCGCCTTCATCGTCGCTCCGATCCAGCAGACGATTACCGGGCTCAAGGCGGGTAAGCACTTCTCGGTGTCGTTCGACTGGGCGGCAGCGCAGCAGACCGGCTACACCGGTGACACCACCGAACAATGGCAGGTCAGCCTCGGCGGCCAGACGATCTCGACCGCGATCCACAGCAATCCGAGCCACGACTTCAGCGGCTGGATGCACGAGACTTTCGTCTTCACCGCGACCGGCAGCACCGAAGTCCTGTCGTTCCTCGCGCAGGGCACGCCCGACGGCGAGCCGCCGTTCTCGCTGCTCGACGGCGTTTCGGGCACCGTGCCCGAGCCGGCGACATGGGCGATGATGATCGGTGGTCTCGGCCTCGTCGGCGGCGCGCTGCGCCTGCGCCGCCGCAGCCCGGCGACGCTCGCCGCCTGACGGCTGCGACACCGACGACCGCCGGGCGGGGCCGCGTGCCTCGCCCGGCGACCGTCGACCCGAACGCGTTTTTCGATTAGGCTCCGGCCATGCCGCACCAGCTTCAGACCTTCGCCGTCGATATCTTTCGGCTCTGCTGCTGGCTCGTCCTCCTCGCCGTCGTCTTCGTGCCGCTCGAACGCCTGTTCGCGCTGCGCCAGGCGCGGGTGCGGCGGGCCGGGTGGGGCGCCGACCTTGCGTGGTATTTCGTCTCGAGCCTGATCCCCGGCCTCGTCCTCGGCGTACCGATGGCGATCGTCGCCTGGGGCGTCCACAGCATCGTTCCGGGGCAGGTCCAGGCGTTCAGCGTCGGCCTGCCACTCCCCGCGCGGATCGCCGCGTCGCTCGTCGTCGGCGAGATCGGCTTCTACTGGGGCCACCGCTGGAGCCACCAGATCCCGTTACTGTGGAAATTTCACGCGCTCCACCACAGCGCCGAACATCTCGACTGGCTCGTCAACACCCGGGCGCACCCGGTCGACATGGTCTGCGGCAAGTTCGGCGGTCTGGTGCCCCTCTACATCCTCGGCCTCGCCAGCCCGCTATCGGGCAAGCTCGATGTCGTGCCGCTGATCGTCGTCTTCGTCGGCACCTTCTGGGGGTTCTTCATCCACGCCAACGTCAAATGGCGCTTCGGCTGGCTCGAGAATGTCATCGCGACCCCGGCATTCCACCACTGGCATCACACCCGGCGCGATCACGTCGACCGCAACTATGCCGCGATGCTGCCGTTCGTCGACCGGCTGTTCGGCAGCTATTACGTCCCGCGCGAGTGGCCGACCGACTATGGTACCGACCACCCGGTGCCGGCGCGCTTTCACGAGCAGATCATCGCGCCACTGGTCAGCCGGGTGCCATCGTCGTCGCAGCCCGTGCCGGCGTCGGTGGCGCGTCCCTAGTCTTCGGCAGCACTTGCAAGCGCTGGGGCGACCAACGGGGATCGAACCCGCAACCTCCGGCACCACAAGCCGGCGCTCTAACCAATTGAGCTATGGTCGCCATGCGCGCAGGGCGAGACGTGCCTTACCGGCGGGGGTGCCGATTCGTCAAGGAACCCGGTTCGCCTAGCGCGCTGCAAGCACGCCGCACGCGATGCGGTCGCCGCTCGCGCCGCTCGGATCGGTCTTATAGTCGTCGGGGCCCGCGTGCAGCACGACCGCCGCGCCATCGGCATCGAGCAGCGGCGCGGTCCCGCCGACCAGCATCAGCCCGGCGACGGTGAAGTCGACCGTCCCCGTTCCGCCCGGGCCGACGACGACGTTCGGCAGGTCGCCGAGGTGCGGCCCCATCGGGTTGTCCTTGCCGTGCATCTTCATCGTTGGATTGAAGTGCCCGCCGGCGGTGGTGAATTTCGGTCCCTCGCACTTGCCGACGCCGTGCAGGTGGATCGCGTAGGTGCCGGCAGGCAGCCCCTCGATCCGCGCCCGGACGGCCGTTCCCTCGGGCCGCTGACTCAGCGTCGCGGTACCGCGCAGCTCGCCGTTCGGCCCGAGCAGTTGCGTCGTCGCCTCGATCGGCGGCGGTCCGGCGCGGGTCTTGCCGAGCGACGTGCCCGGATGGCTGCACCCGGCGAGAAGCGCAAGCGCGGTGACGGCAAGGGCGGTACGCATCAACCGAGGTCCTTGTTGATCGCCTCCACCATCTTCTTGGCGTCGGCGAGGAGCATCATGGTATTGTCCATGTAGAAGACGCTGTTGTCGACCCCGGCGTAACCCGCGCCGCCCATGCTGCGCTT
Organism: uncultured Sphingomonadaceae bacterium; assembly: GCA_964245955.1. Taxonomy (GTDB): domain Bacteria; phylum Pseudomonadota; class Alphaproteobacteria; order Sphingomonadales; family Sphingomonadaceae; genus Polymorphobacter_B. The sequence goes on from CAXTPH010000065.1 coordinate 6,871, forward strand.
GACGAACAGCACGGTCTTGGCCTTCTCGACGTCGAGGATCGGCATGCCGTAGATCGGCGAGGTCTTGTCGGTTTTCGCCGCCGGGTTGGTCACGTCGTTCGCGCCGATGACGAAAGCGACGTCGGCCTGAGCGAACTCGCCGTTGATGTCCTCGAGCTCGAAGACCTCGTCGTACGGCACGTTCGCCTCGGCGAGCAGGACGTTCATGTGCCCCGGCATGCGGCCCGCGACGGGATGGATCGCGTATTTGACGCTGACGCCTTCCTTCTTGAGCAGGTCGCCCATCTCGCGCAGCGCGTGCTGCGCCTGGCTGACCGCCATGCCGTAGCCGGGGACGATGATGACGCTCTCGGCGTTCTTCATGACGAACGCCGCGTCCTCGGCCGAGCCGCGCTTGTACGGGCGCGCTTCCGCCGCCGCGCCGCCCGCAGCCGCCGCATCGCCGCCGAAGCCGCCGGCGATGACGCTGATGAAGCTGCGGTTCATCGCCTTGCACATGATGTACGACAGGATCGCGCCCGACGAGCCGACGAGCGCGCCGGTGACGATCATCGCGGTATTCTGCAGGGTGAAGCCCATCGCCGCCGCCGCCCAGCCCGAGTACGAGTTGAGCATCGACACGACGACCGGCATGTCGGCGCCGCCGATCGGGATGATCAGCAGAAAGCCGATCGCGAGGCTGGCGACGACGATCGCGGCGAACAGCGCCGGCGTGTGCAGCCCGAACGCCGCGACGAGGACGAGAATGCCGACCAGTAGCGAGATGTTGATGATGTGCCGCGCGGGCAGCAGGATCGGCGCGCCTCCCATGTTGCCGTTAAGCTTGAGGAAGGCGATGATCGAGCCCGAGAAGGTGATCGCGCCGATCGCGACGCCGAGGCCCATCTCGATCTTGCTCGACGTCGCGATGTCGCTCGCGTCAGCGTTCATGATGCCGAACGCGACCGGATTAAGGTACGCAGCGATCGCGACGAGCACCGCCGCAAGGCCGACGAGGCTGTGGAAGCCGGCGACGAGTTGCGGCATGTCGGTCATCGCGATCCGCCGGGCGATGACGAAGCCGATGCCGCCGCCGACCGCGACCGCGCCAATGATCAGCGGCAGCCCGACGCCGTGAACGATCAGCGTCGTCACGACCGCGATCAGCATGCCGATCATGCCGAAGCGGTTGCCCTGCTGCGACGTCTCGGGCGACGACAGCCCGCGCAGCGCGAGGATGAACAGCACGCCGGCGACGAGATAGGCGAGCGCGACCCACGCGGGGGTGGTGGCGATGGTTTCGGTCATTCTGCGTGCCCCCTGAGCGCGATCACTTCGCTTCGACCTTACGCTCTTTCTTCTTGTACATGCCGAGCATCCGCTGCGTGACCGCGAAGCCGCCGAAGATGTTGACGCTCGCCAGCACCACCGCGCCCAAGCCCAGCCACTTCGAGATTTCCGACCCGCCGGTGGCGGCACTCGCCGCGACGAGCGCGCCGACGATGATCACGCTCGAGATCGCGTTGGTCACCGCCATCAGTGGGGTGTGCAGGGCAGGGGTCACCGACCAGACGACGTAATAGCCGACAAAGCAGGCGAGGACGAAGATCGACAGCTGGGGGATCAGGTGTTCCATGGCGTATCCTCAAGCAGCAACGCGACGGGGCAGGGGAGCCGAGCGGCCCATTTCCTCAGCCGCTTCAAGCCAGCAGCCGATCGCATCATAGGTGTTGGCCAGTGCCTCCTCGGGCGTAGCGCCGTCCGAACGGCACCCCGGCAACTCGGGCGCTACGCCGGCGAAGCCGCCGCCGTCCGCATCGGGTAGAGGAACGATATCGACCTCATAGTCCTGCGGCTTCATCGCTCGCCCTTTTCGACTGCGTCGATGAACCGGACGAGCTCGCGAATATAGACCGGCTTGATTGGCCGATGCGCGGGAATGGTCAGGATCAACGCCATGGCACCATGCTTGATCTTATAATGTGAGCCGTTACGCGGCGCTGTGCAATCGACGCCAAACGCCACGCACATGTTGGCGACGTCCTCGATCCGCCAGTCGCGCGGGTTGGCCCGCATACGGTCGAGCAACTTGGCATTCGCCACCTATGCCGTCGCGACCAAGCGCTCGTGCACCACGGCGCCGTCGCGCGTCAGCGTCACGCCCTTGACGATCTCGTCGTCGGCCGGGAACGCCGGCTTGCCCGCGTCCTTGTCCCAGAAGGCGGCGATGAAGTTGTACAGGTTGCGCGAATACAGCGCGCTCGCGTCGGCCGCCATGCGGCTGGGCACGTTGCGATGGCCGATGATCGTCACGCCGTGGATGAGCGGGGTTTCGCCGACGACCGAGCCTTCGACGTTGCCGCCGCTTTCGACCGCGAGGTCGACGATCACGCTGCCCGCGCGCATCGTCGCGATCTGCCCGTCGGTCACCAGCCGCGGTGCGACGCGGCCGGGAATCAACGCGGTGGTGATGACGATGTCCTGCTTGGCGATGTGCGACGAGACCAGCGCCGCCTGCGCCGCCTTGTATTCGTCGGAGGTTTCGGTGGCATAGCCGCCGGCGCCTTCGCCCTGTCCGGCGACGCCCTCGACGAAGATCGCCTTCGCGCCGAGGCTTTCGATCTGTTCCTTGGTCGCGGCGCGGACGTCGGTCGCGCTGACCAAGGCTCCCAGCCGCCGCGCGGTCGCGATCGCCTGCAGCCCGGCGACGCCGACGCCCATGACGAACACGCGCGCGGCGCTGATCGTGCCGGCGGCGGTCATCATCATCGGGAAGGCGCGACCATAGGCTTCGGCGGCGTCGATCACCGCCTTGTAGCCTGACAGGTTCGACTGCGACGACAGCACGTCCATCGACTGGGCGCGAGTGATGCGCGGCATCAGCTCCATCGCCATCGTCGTCAGGCCATCGGCGGCATAGGTATTGACCGCCTCGCGGCGGGTGAAGGGCGACAGGATCGCGACGAGCATCGCGCCGGACTTGATCCCGGGCAGCGCGCTCGCGTCGGGGCCCTGGACGGCGAGGATCAGGTCGCTGCCGGCGATCGTCGCGTCGCGGCCGTCGACGCTGGCGCCGGCGTCGGCATAGGCGCCGTCGGCGATGTTCGCGCCGTCACCCGCGCCGTTCTCGACCGCGACCGTCGCGCCGAGGGCAATGAGTTTCTTGACCGTCTCGGGCGTCGCCGCGACGCGACGCTCCGCCTCCACCGTCTCGCGCAATACCGCGATCCGCATTCGCTCTCCCCCCAAAAACCCGTCTCCGCGGCGTATCGCTGTCAGCGGACGAGGAACAGTGCCATTGCGATCAGCAACAAGGCAAGCGCCACGACCGCGCCTTTAAGCACATCGATGAAGGTGCCGTAGAATTTGGTGTTCGGCACATTCGCCTGCGGGGCAGCGGCATTCGGGTCGTCGGCCATGGCGTCACTCCTCGCACGATGCGTCCCCATAGCGCACGGTTCACGCGCACGGCAAGGCGGCGCTCAGGCGATAAGCGTCGGACCGGCGGGTGGTTCCAGCCCAGCCCGCGCCAGCGCCGCCGTCTGCCGCGCGGCGAGGCCGTCCTCGGTGAAGCCGTCGATCATCTCGCCGAACAGCCGCCGCCAATTGAGTTCGGCGCCAAGGTGCATGAACACCCCGCCCAGCCCGATCGCGGCGCGGTCCATGAAGACGAATTCGGACGGCACGGTAACAGTGCCGAGTTCCTTCAGCCGCCGGTGGACCTTCTGCGCGGTCTCACGCCCGTAATCGACGGGACGGCCCTGGTCATCGATCCGCCGGACACGGTCGTCGAGCAGCGGGCCGTAGAGGAACGTCGCCCAGATCAGCAGCGTGTCGATGATCTCGCGGCTGAGCCCGGTGAACCCCCAGCGCTCGAACGCGTCGACCGCGAGCGCCTGGTCGCCGGTCAGCAGCGCATGGTGGAGGTCGACGACGCCGCGGATGAAGCGCGGCGGGAATACCCGGATGCAGCCGAAGTCGAGCAGGTTGATGCCCCAATCCTGCCCTGCGACAGCGCCGTCACGCACCTGGTAATTGCCCAGATGCGGATCGCCATGGATCACGCCGTAGTGGTGGAGCGGCCAATACCACGCGCGGAACAGCGTCTCGGCGATGCGGG